>NZ_JBXXZH010000072.1:0-38640 GCF_059640475.1 Calothrix sp. CBUCES-K 9914 | reverse complement strand
ACACGTAACTTCTTCTTTTCTTTGTGCCCTTTGTGCCCTTTGTGGTTTATTTCTTTAAAGAACCACATAATCCGGAGGATTTCCCGCAGGGTAGACACGAAGAACACAAAGGGCAATAGCGATTTTTCTTTTTAGAATGAAACAGCCCTGCCTTCCACGCGGGGGGTTGGGGGGATTTTATTCTTAACCGAGCAGTATTGCATTTGGTCCTGCAATTACTAAAAATCTTGGTTTTTGCACCATTTTGTCTTAATCAGTAAAATCAATAATTATTTTTATCGTTTACTTTTCCATTCTGATTATTGGGCTGAACTTCTCGAATAATTTCATATGTTCCATCTGCACGTATTTTGTATTCAAAATGCTTCCCTTCTGGCGTTTCAAATGTCGGTACTCCGTGATTTGAATAATATATATTCCTACCTGCTGCCTTATGCATAGCTATTTCACGTAAGCAAGTAGCTTGAGCTTCTTTTTCTAATGTTTCCATCAAGATAATAAAGTCCATGTCAGACGATAAAACGCTCGGTATCAGGTTTTAGACTTTATTAGTTAATTATAATATCATTAATCCGAAACCGGATAGATTTTATTATCTTCATTAAATGACTGTGCCTCTGTGGTAAAAAGTATATAGATGTTGTTGGGGCGCCAGCCTTTTGTAGCATAAGCTTATAGCTAATTTGTAAGTGGGGCTTTGCCCTACCTACCACAATATGTTTGTCAACCCGTCCCCACAATAATCATGGTTTCTTTTTTCCGTCCTAACGTTGATGCAATGGCGCCTTATGTACCTGGAGAACAACCACCACCAGGAAAAAAAATTATCAAATTAAACACGAATGAAAATCCATATCCACCTTCATCTAAGGCAATGTCCGTTTTGCAAAATCTTGATAGCGAATACTTACGACGCTATCCTGACCCATATGCAAACGAGTTTCGACAAGCTGTTAGTGATGTGCTGGGTGTTCCGCACGACTGGATAATTGTTGGTAACGGTAGCGATGAAATTTTAAATGTACTTATTCGGGCTTGTTGCGAAGGCGCTCGCAAAGTAGTGTATCCAATCCCTACTTATGTTTTGTATCGTACTCTTAGCGCAATGCAGCCAGCAGAAACCGTAGAAATTTCCTATGGCGAAGATTTTAAATTGCCTTTAGAAGAATTAATTGCTGCAAATGGCGCCATAACATTAATTGCATCACCAAACAGTCCATCAGGTCACATTGTTCCAATTGATGATTTACGAAAATTAGCTTCATCTCTTACAGGGGTTTTAGCTGTTGACGAAGCTTATGTTGACTTTGCCGAAGAGTCAGCTTTAACGCTCGTGTCGGAGTTTGAAAACGTAATTATACTACGAACTCTATCCAAAGGTTATTCCCTAGCTGGATTAAGATTGGGTTTTGGGATTGCCAACCCAGAACTGTTAAAGGGGCTATTTAAAGTCAAGGATAGCTATAATATTGATGCTATCGCCTGTATGGTCGGCGCCGCAGCAATGCGTGACCAATGTTATAAAAACGAATGCGCTCAAAAGGTAAAATCATCTCGTACCCAATTCGCTTTGAGGCTCAAGCAGCTAGGATTTAAGGTTTGGAACTCACAAGCTAACTTCTTGCTAGTACAACCGCTACAACACTCAAGCGAAGCGCTTTACCTGGAACTTAAACAAAAAGGCATCTTAGTTCGCTACTTTAAACAACCAGGTCTTGATGATAAGTTACGTATTACCGTAGGAACAGACGAGCAAAACCAAACCTTAATCGATACACTCAAAGACTTAATTGATTTAACCTAACCTGATTGGTTGCCAATCTTAAACACAACCCTGAATCTAAATCTCACACCACAAATAATGATTGGCAACTTTATATCAGGCTATAAAAAACAAACCAAATAAACAACGGTTATCTATTACTGTTCAGTTATATATTGATGATAAATCTATGACAAACTATCCCATGCTTGGGCTACAACCTGACTCAACCAGCGACGTTGCTGCTTGTCAAGAACCATGTCATCAGCCAGAACTTGTGCTGTAAGTTCTTCGAGTGATTGACCTTGGGCACGAACGATATTTATTACACCCGCGATAGCAGCAGCCACCAATTCTTCATCAACTGGCGAAGAGCGCAGGTCAAAAATTTGTTCTGGACTGTTTGGGATGGGATAATTCATGGCGTGAGGTTATTGGCGAACTAATGAACGATAATTTTGATAAACTCTTAAAATTTCTTTACTGAATTTTCATCTAGCTGATAGGGCGGATATTACCGCACTTTACAGGTTTGTTAAATCTGTCTTAATGAGTAGATTTTTCGGAGAATGCCCAAAAAATGAAACAACTGCTTTATTTAGAAATCCCAACCCCTGACACAGCCTCGGTTCGAGACTGGCTGCAAACAGAATTCACAGTAGAAAGAAGCTCAAAATCAAGGACTCCTGACGGAATTCGATTGAGAGTGGGTGAATCTACAACAGAAAATACCAGTATTCCGGACAAACAACAAGAACTTTCGATATTCGTATGGTCGGTACAACGAACAACCTACTTGAAAATTTTTCGCTGGGGAGATAATTCCTTTCCCAATGAGGCACAAATTCTTAAGCGTCTGAATAAAGAAATTCGTAATCGTTTCCCTAATCAATACCCCGAACCACCTGCTATTGATTTATCTAAGCAAACTATATTTGAAGCTTTGGCGCCACACTACCCTCTTACCGTCAAGTACTTCCAAAAAATGCCCAATGGTGAATACGACCTCAAACGCGCGTACTGGTGGGAACAGCGATGGTGCCAAGGTGTCAAAAACCCGCAACAGCCGAAACAGGTAGTATTTACTAAAACAGCTACTAAAACAGCTACTAAAACAGCACAAAAGGAAATCGAGGGCGCTCCAGAATACGACATAATATATATTGGCGGCGCCCTAGGTGTAATCCACGCAGCAGTAATGGCACGACTTGGGTATAAAGTCTTACTAATCGAACGTTTACCATTTGGTCGAATGAACCGTGAATGGAATATTTCGCGAGATGAAATTCAAAACCTGGTTAATTTGGGCTTGGTGACTTCAAGTGAAATCGAGTCAGTAATTGCGCGCGAATATAAAGATGGTTTCAACAAGTTCTTTGATGCCAACAATCCCAAAAAACTAAAGGCGCCCGTACTACATACTCCAACAGTATTAAATATATCATTAAAATCAGACAAATGGCTGCAATTATGCGGTGAGAAATTGAAAACCGCAGGAGGTGAAATATGGGAGGAAACAGAGTTTATTCGTGCTGATACAGATACTTCTCAAGTCAAAGTAACAGTTAAAAATTTAACAAATAATACAGAAAAACAAGTCAGCGCACGATTACTTGTAGATGCAATGGGAACTGCTTCACCGATAGCTTGGCAGTTGAACGGGAGTCGTGCGTTTGACAGCGTTTGCCCTACAGTTGGAGCAGTAGTTAGTGGATTTTCACCTGGAGTATGGGACTCACACTATGGTGATGTTCTATACAGTCACGGCGATATTTCACGAGGTAGACAATTAATTTGGGAATTATTCCCTGGTGAAAATGATGAATTGACAATTTATTTATTTCACTACCACCAAGTTAATGCAGAAAACCCTGGTTCATTACTAGAAATGTACGAGGACTTTTTCACAATATTGCCAGAGTATCGGCGCTGTGACATCGATTTGTTAGAGTGGAAAAAGCCAACATTTGGGTATATACCTGGACATTTCAGTACCACTGCTAACGAGCGTACCGTTGCGTTTGATAGATTAGTTGCAATTGGAGATGCAGCTTCATTACAATCACCGCTAGTATTTACAGGATTTGGTTCATTAGTTCGCAATTTAGAGCGTCTTACCAGACTTCTCGACTGTGTACTGAAACATGATTTACTTAGCGCACAACATTTAAATAAAATACGCGCGTTCCAAAGTAACATAGCTGTAACGTGGATGTTTTCCAAAGGAATGATGGTTCCAACAGGGAAATTCTTACCACCCCAACGCATCAACTCAATGTTGAATAACTTCTTTGGCTTACTAGCAGATTCATCTCCTGAAGTTGCCGAAAACTTTATCAAAGACAGATTCGACTGGTTAACATTTAATCAACTAGCATTAAAAGCAGCAAGAAAAAATCCTGCCCTACTACCGTGGATTTGGGAATTAGCAGGCGCCAAAGATTTATTTCGCTGGCTAGGCAATTACATTAACTTTACCCGTCACGCAATAGTAAGTGCGTTATTAAGCAGTTGGCTACCTAATTTTCTTGCCAAAAATCAAAAATGGTTAGAAACCAACCCAGGTTTATGGTTACAACTGTTAGCGATCAACTACGCCATCAAAACAGGAAAACCGCCATCCAAAAAGCAAAGACTTTCACATACCACCACATCAAATGTTCAAAAGCCAGAAGTAATTTAACAAAATTCCCTCAAGATTCCCGACGCACGTAAAACTTGTCGGGAATCTTACCACCCGCAGTTGTAGAGACCGAATTAATACGGTCTCTACGTGGATTATTTTTTTATAATTCATATAGGACTGCTATATGTTATGGTATAAATACAGAAATAATATATTTCATCAAAAGTTCAAATCCAAACATATATTAATATGCTTCAAAAAGTTCATTTATTAAAAAGCTATTGGAGAAAAACAATAATCTACGTATTATTACTAAGTATTGTTCTGATGATAATTACAAACTATACAGTTGCTGCACAAACTTCAAAGCCAGCACCTACAAATTCAACTCAAAGCACACAAATAGAGGAATTTGAGATTCGAGGTACTGAGCCATTTTGGAGTGTAAATTTAACGAAACGCGGTATCAGTCTTTCGACACCAGATGCTAAAAAACAAACCTTCGCTTATGTCGCACCCCTCACCGCAATGGGACGTACCACCGACACTGTACGCGCGTACAAACTTCGCAGTGACAATACCTTAATTATCAAAAAAGCCAACGCAGCATGTAGCGATGGAATGTCAGAAACAGAATATCCTTATTCAGCTATATTTATTTTGGGTAACAAACTATTAGAAGGTTGTGCCGAGAAAAAATAGAGTAAATAAAACAAGTGGAGATTATCAACGTTTTTATAACCTCCACCTAAAGTCTTACAGCGTACCATTCTTTACTAAATTACGAATAATGTTGTCTTTTACCATTAACATACGCGAGGTTTGCATCAATATATCTAACATTTGCTCGCGCGACAGTTCTTCAGCAGACTCTTGCATTAAGCGCATTTGGAATTGTTGCTCTAGACTTAATTCAAACATAGTGTTATCCATAATCAATCCCCTTTGAGGTTTTAATAAGTCAAATACGTGCTTGTTAGTTTAAGTTACAATGAAAAGTAACTTACGCTGCTGAAACTACCTTTCAAACTTCCCCCATATATATATTGCGTTCGGGTTATTTGCTTTTCTTAATTACTAATTTATATTTTCGCGTCAAAAATACACACTATCTTGCGAATGAATTCAGACTCTATATCGCAGATATATTTATAACTTAAGGTATCTCACCTGCGAATCTAAAGACTGAAATAGAGTATACAAGTATTGATTCTACCTTTAGGTTGAGGAATTTTTAATTTTGAAGCTTTCCCTGTGTATTTTGACTGTATAGTAAACAAATATATCACAAATTTATAATTTATATATAAAATCTTTATACTTCTTCCTAAATCCGGCGCCTATTTGAGGAGTAAATCAACATAAATCTGTATTAACTAAGACAAAAATTAATATAAATTTAAAATATCTACTATTACCTCTGTACAAAGATAGAAATTGTCTGATTTAAACTTGAGCAGTCGGATAAAGGTGCAACATTTACAGTTCAGTTACCAATCCATGAAAATTAGCCACGAAAAAACCCCGGCTACCGTACCGAGGCTTGTTCTAATTCATACATCGATGGGAGATACCATAAAACCGATACCAGAGGGTGGAACCACTCCGATATTAAATAATGTAACGTTTTATTTCAAAATCGTCAAACTTCGTAGGATATACCCAGTCGGGAGCAAATGCTACTTTTGAGCTAATTCTTCAGCAATAGCTATGGTGGAATGTCACTGACTTAAGCATTTTGAGGCGCCAATAAATTGGGGTAGGGTGCGTGAAAGCTATTACTATCAAGCAATGTAACGCCAAATACAGTGCTTTCACGCACCATTAATACGTTAAGTAAGTGCCATTCATAGCTATGGTGCCATAAATATTGTTGCCTTATAATGTTTTACTGGGAGTTTATTCCATCAACTAGAGCAGGATAAAACTTATTCCCTGATCTATTCATTGAAATTGCTAAGTCCATATGGTGGATTTTGGGAATTCGAGAAACGCACCTAACTTTAAGTAAAAGTGCTTGAACTGTATGTATGAAACAGTGGTCGCCAGAAAAAAGGATTTAAATATTAGCGTGTTTTGCATAATCCAATTCAACTGTACTTGTCCTAGGTCAGGAACGGGCAAGGATGCCCATTCCACAATATACATAATTTAATTTTTGGAAGTTTCTAAATACTGAGATATATTGAGATGCTTCACTGCGGGACTCATGACATGAAAGTTCAGCATGACATGAAGAAGCATCCGTTACATCTGTTGCATCTGTTGCCATTACTCTTCTAAAGATTTTGCGGTCTTAGATAGCAACTTACCTAAGCGTTGGATATGACCTTTAAATCCTCTTTTTGCTTTATGAGCAGATTGTTGTGTTTGCTCACCCAAACGAGCTAAAACTTCAGCAATGTCACCAGCTTTAGGTTTGCTACGCTTTAATACTTGCTTCAGTTCTTTCAACCCGTTGGCAATTTCTTTCAAACTTTCATCTTCGGAATTATGCAGCACCTTATACCAGGAATCAATGGCGCCTACAGAAGTTTCGCTATCAACCTGTGTCAAATCACCATCTAAAGTATCTATCAAACCGTCGATTTCTTCGATTTGTTCGTGTTCTTCGATTTTACCTACAGTATTACCAACTTTAGTTAATTGCTTACCCAATTGTCGAACAGGAGTTTTTACGTCTTTTTCAGCGTCCGCAGCATAATTAGCTGTCTGTTCGCCAATTTCAATTAAAACTTCACTAATTTCATGTCCTGTAGCTTTGTTGCTTTTCAGGAGTTTTGCTAATTCTTTCAGGTGTGAAGCAATTTCTTTTACTTCTGGTTCTTTAACTTTTTGCAGTACACCTTGCCATTCGCTAACTAGTTCAACTGCTGCTTCTGTTTCTAAGTCAGTCAAATCACCACTAAGCGTTGAGCGCAAAGAATCAAGCTTTTCTAATAATTCATTATCAACTGTAGATTGTGCGCCATTTTGTTTTGCAGGTTGCTTGTCATCTTCATTATGATTAACATCCTGGTTACTTTTTGCTTGTGTTTTGCCTGCCATAATGTAAAACTTGCTACAGAATTTTGTAAATGTATAAGTTTTAGTTTACGAATCTACAATATCAGTTCCCTCATTCTAAAGAGCCAAAATCAAACAGATATATTATTTATCGTTTGGTAGAGGCTTTTTTATTTTTAATGATTAGTTCACAAATCTTAAAGCACAGGCAGGATGCCTGTGCCACGCTGTGCCACAATGAAGTTGTAAAATCAAGGCGCCAATCTACTGAGTACCAACATATCTTCTTCGTCCAACTCTACAGGAGTACCGCTACGAATCAACTCGGAAAAGTCTTCGTTTGGAACCATGATTGTTAAAGTATATAAACGTGAGGCGCCTGTATTTTTTATCATGTGAGTACCTGTAGGTGGTACCAATAAACTATCTCCGGTTTTAATTGAAACATTTTTGCCATCACAGATAGCTACTCCTTCTCCTTTAAGCACGAAAAACATTTCTACTGCCCATTGATGACGGTTCGGTGGAGTTTTTCCGCCAACATCAAAAATTTCTACGCAGCAGGTTAATGAAGTGTTGGCACTAGCGGTGTCGAAAACAATTGCTAATCGATTTGAATCATGGGGACTAATACGATAGACTTGATAGTCTTTGGGAGATTTAACGACAGGAATAACACAACTCTTAACGTGCATATAGATATTTCCTATGTGATTATTAACTCCTTGTTCTGGTGCGTGACGCTACTAAATCCTTGCTTCGTTTAAGAATTGTTATGGCGTCACACACCCTACTGCTTTATAAATTGCTTGGGAGTTGGTGACAAAACCAAAGCACTGTTTGACGTTATATATAGTTGCTTGCCAGCAATATTCAGGTGATGTTGTAGCAGTACAGTCTTCTATTAATATGCAGTCATATCCTAAAAAGTTCGCATCTTGAAGTGTTGCCATCACGCATTGGTCGGCATTTACACCTGTAAATAATAGTGTTGTGCGTCCTAAGTTCCGCAGGATACTATCTAAAGGCGTATCCCAGAACCCTGACATTCTATATTTATCGACGCGAATATCTTGAGGCGCCACTTCGAGTTCATCTACTACTGCCGCTGCCCAACTACCTGCCATTAAAACATGGGCACCGTTTGCTGGTAATGGGTCGCCTAAACCCACTCCTTCACCTGTGGGATTATATACATGTAGTACGTTAGCACTAATATTCATTAAATCTTTACGATTACCCCAATTTACCCAGAGTATAGGAATATTAACTTGGCGTAACACAGGTAATAACTTTTGTAATGGTTCAATAGGTTGCCGCACGGGTGTAACATCTACACCGATATGCGCTAACCAACCATCTGGGTGACAAAAGTCGTTTTGCATATCGATAACGAGAATGGCAGTTTTCGCTAAATCAATACGCACTTGTTTCGTTGCAGTTGTTAAGATGACAGGTTGTGGAGATAGTGGACGACGAGTAATATCAGCAACCTCGTGATTGACAGACCAAGCGTTTGGCGCTATCCCTAAGTTCCGAAGTGGTAAATTCATAAACAGTTTTATATTGGGGAAGGGGAATTAGTTCACTACTTCCCTAATAAACTTTTAACTCGAAAATTCGTTATTGAGTCTAATTACTTAATTAAGGTTAAAATCGTGGACTTTACTATTGAGAATGCTTTAATTGCCACACAGAATGATTATGCTAGTACTAATGTAGTAATTGCAGACGGTCGTATAAGGAGCGTCTCTTCACAACTTGATACTGTTGGTACGTCAATAAACGCTCATAATAAGCTTTTACTTCCAGGTTTTGTTAATGCCCATACCCATTCTTCCGAAATGTGGCAGCGGGGGATAATGTCCATGTTTCCCCTCGAATTATGGCTAGCTGAGTTATACGACTTTGCACCGCTTGATATTGAAAAAGTTTATTTAAGCGCATTGGGTACTGCCGTTGAAACTTTACTTTCTGGTGGTACTACCGTTGTAGACCATCTAGTTTTAATTCCAGGTAAAGAACTCGAAACTATTGCGACCGCAGTCCGCGCGTACAAAGAAGTTGGAATTCGCGCTTTTGTTGCTCCCCTTATTCAGGATGAGTCGCTTGCTGCTGGTATACCATCTGGAGATACAAAGCAAACCTACGAACCTTATTTTCGTTCCACCCAAGCAACACTCGATATTATCGAAGAAGCTGTCAAACAATTTCACCGTCCCGAAGAAGGTATTAATATTGCTGTGGCGCCTACAGGTATTCAGCTATGTAGTGATGCTTTATTTAAAGGATGTGCAGAACTAAGCGATAAATACAACCTTTGCCGACACTCACATTTACTCGAAACCAAAGCACAAGAAAAACTTGCTAAAGAAAAGTATGGATGTACTGCAGTTGAACATCTTCAACGTATAGGCTATTTAGATTACCGCACTTCCCTGGCACACTGCGTCCACCTTACAGATGGTGATATTGCTATTCTTGCGGCTACAAAATCTACTGTCGTTCACAACCCACTTAGTAACCTGCGTTTAGGTAGTGGTATTGCCCCTATCTTAAAATATCGTCAAGCAGGTGTTAACGTTTCTTTTGGTTGTGACGGTGCATCAAGTAACGACTCGCAAGATTTACTCGAAGCGATCAAAATTGGTTCAATAGTACATAATGTGACTGATTTTGATTATCAACACTGGATAACACCACATCAATCTGTCAAAATGGCTGCATTAGGAGGCGCCACTGGATTAAATATGGGTGATGACAATGGTTCTCTTGATGTTGGTAAAATAGCTGACTTAGTACTTTATGATTTAACCAGCTTATCATTGTTACCGCGTACAGACCCAATTGGATTACTAGTACTTGGGCGCCCAGTTAACGTAGTAGATAGTGTCTGGGTAAATGGAAAGCAAATAGTAGCTAAAGGGGAAGTTACCACAATTGATGTTGATAACCTACGGCAAGAATTATTAAAACATAGTGAGTGGCAAAAATCACGTAAATCCAAAACAGCAGCCCAGTTAGAAACCCACTATCGGTTAGTAATGGGTTTATAAAGGTACGGTGGCTATGCCGCACATACTTCATAATTCATAACAAATCCAAACGTAAGTAGTGGTAATATTGGGAACTAAACAGTCAGTATAATTGACATTTACCTTGTTGACTTAGATACCTGATACGGCAGCAAGAAAAATGAAACGAACTACAATCAACTCAATTATCACCAATTTTATTTTAGGTATTTTAGGGTTTTGTAGTGCGGCGCCGAGGTGTTTGGCTCAAATAGTTCCCGATAATACCATTCCTACACAGGTAAAAACTAATGTTGATATCAATAAGTTGCCAAGTATTGTTATTGAAGGAGGCATTATTAAAGGAAGTAACCTCTTCCATAGCTTTAGCGAATTTAATATAAATCAAGGACAAGGTGTTTATTTTACAAACCCCAATGGTGTTACTAACATATTGACTCGCGTCATAGGCGCCAATATTTCAAATATAAATGGTACACTCGGAGTCTTAGGTAATGCTAACTTATTTTTATTAAATCCGAATGGGATAACTTTTGGCGCCAATGCACGCTTAGAAATGGGTGGCTCATTTCTCGCAACAACAGCTAACAGTATTGATTTTGCAGACGGTACAAAATTCTTTACTAATGAAATATCAAATCCACTGTTAACTATTAGTGTACCTATTGGTTTAAATTTGAATAGTAATAAAGGAACAATTCAAGTAAAAGGTACAGAAAATGCACCGACAACAAATCAAGGTTTAGCTATTGCACCAGGAAAAACTCTAGCTTTAGTTGGTGGAAATATTAGCTTGGATGGAGGATTAATTACAGTACCATCAGGAAGAATAGAAATAGGTAGCGTTGAAAATGGAAGTATTAGTATTAATTCTGTTACCCCAGGTTTGAGTTTAGGGTACGACAAGGTAGAGAAATTTGGAAATATTAAGTTATTAAACAGTGCAAATATATCCAATATTTCAACAAGTAACTTTTCACAAACAGGTGACGTTCAGGTTCAAGGCAGTAATATCACATTAGATAAGGGTTCACAAATTACTAGTTTAACACCAGGTACTCAACCAGGAGTAAATATAGATATTAAAGCAACTCAATCTTTAAATATTGGTGGTAGTGATAATATTCAATCAATAACTTCTCGAATTACCAGTGTAGTTACCGCCGATGCTGATGCACATGGTGGTAATATTTCAGTAACTACACCTCAAATCACAATAACTGATGGGGGCAGAATTGAAACGGCAAGTCTTGGTAAAGGAAACGCTGGAAATATAGACGTTAAAAGTAATACAATAAATATCAGTGGATTTTCTCCTGACCAAAGTCAAAATAATTTAACTCGCCCTCTAAATAGTGGTATTGATAGCGCAAATTTAGGTGCTGGCGCCGGAGGAAACGTAAATGTATCATCTCAAAAAATTACATTGCTAGACGGTGGTTTTATCAGTACTTTTTCTGCTGCTTCCGCAACTGGCGCCGGAGGAAATATTTATATAAATGCAACAGAAAGTATTAATAGCAAGGGTACTAATCTTTTAAACCCAATTTTTAGTAGTGGTATTGGTGCAGTGAGTTTTGGCGCTAGTGCTGGTGGTAATATTCGTATTTCTACCAAACAATTAGACCTGCAACAAGGAGATGGAGTTCAATCTTCTGCCTACGGAAGCGGAAAAGGTGGAACTATAGATATTAATGCAACTGAGTCAATTTACGCTTTTAGTGACAACCCTTTAATAAAAGGTATATCTAGCGGTATCGGAGCTTCTACGTTTGGCACTGGTCATGGTGGAGATATTCATATTTCTACCGATAAATTACAGTTATTTGACGGCGCCGATATTAGTTCATTCTCATCAAATCAACCGCTTGGTGGAATTTTGCTACCTGGTACTGGAACTGGGAATGGCGGTAGTATAACAGTTAATGCTCGAACAGTTGAAGTAGTAGGAGTGAGTCTCTTAGCTCCTGACACCAATAGTGGTTTGTTGAGTGTTTCTTTTGGTTCCGGACGTAGCGGTGATATCAAGGTTTCTGCTCAACGCTTAACTGTAAAAGATGGTGGTTCGATATCAACAAATGTATTAGTTGGAGCTTTGAGTTTAGGAGTTCCGGCGCCAGGTGCAGGTAGAGGACAAGGTGGTAATTTACTTATAGATGCTAGTGAAATTGAAGTATTCGGAACAAATAAATTTCTTTTTACCCCTAGCAGCATTGGAACTATCTCTTCCGGTGAAGGCAAAGGAGGAGATACCTTAGTTAATACCCGTCAATTAATAATTCAAGATGGTGCTAGAGTTGGTTCAATTGCAGGTGCTACAGGCAATGCAGGCGCAATAAAAGTTAATGCTGATACTATAAGAGTATCTGGGGTAGGACTTAATGGAACACCATCTGAAATTTCCTCAAATGCTCTTATTTTGAGCGATGCAATACGGTTTGTTTACTTTTTACCACCTGTACCAAGTGGTAACACAGGTCAAGTCCATATAAACGCAGAAAAAATAGTTGTTAATGATGGCGCCCGAATAAGTGTCCAACATGACGGTACTGGAAATGCGGGGAAATTACGCATCGCAGCAAATACTTTGATATTAGATCAAGGTAGTATTCAAGCAACTTCAAACTCCGGGGAAGGTGGTGACATTAGTCTTCAAACTCAATTATTGCAGATGCAAAGAAACAGCGCCATCACAGCTACAGCTAAAAGTCAAGGCAATGGCGGAAATATTATAATTGATGCACAACTGCTTGTACAGTTAGAAAACAGCGATATTATTGCTCAAGCGTTTGACGGTCGTGGTGGCAACATCAAAATTAATACTCAAGGATTTTTAGGTGGACAGTTTCGTTCTCAACTCACACCACAAAGTGATATCACAGCAAGTTCGCAGTTTGGTGTCAATGGTGTGGTCAATTTAAACGTTCCTCAAGCTGACATCACTCAAGGAATAAACACTTTTACACTTAGTTTTTTAGATAACAATACTCAAGTGACTAACACTTGTAGCGCTGTAAACGGAAATAAATTTACTATTTCTGGACGAGGTGGTCTTCCAACATCACCGATACAGCCATTATTGGGTGAAACTATATGGCAAGATTTTCGTAATGCTGATAATCTACTAAGTCCTCACACTACTAGAACGCGCGCTGACAACGTAAATAATGCCAAAGTAAATAATGATAATTTAATAGAAGCTAGCGGATGGGTAGTGGATAATAAAGGAGAAGTTGAGCTAGTCATTGCTTCTGCTGCTACTACTCAACATAATTGGTACTCGGCGCCAACATGCAAATAGAACCTCAAATTATCAAAACTTATGCACGTAAAATTCTATGCAACAATCTAACTCTAGTTCTGATCAAAGTCTTCTTTTACCGCTTGCGACACTTATCGCTATCATTGCTGCATTTGTTGTTAATGTGTGGTCAAATATTTTTCCTATAGGTGGACTTAGTATTGGTGCAATATCTAATACTGTGTTCAAGGATGTTTTAATTATTCCAGCAAATTATGCTTTTGCGATTTGGGGAGTAATTTATCTTGGTTTGTTCGTGTTCGGAGTCTATCAAATTTTACCCCAAGGGCGAAACAATCGATATCTACGCAAAGCTGGATTGTTTTTAATCATTGCCTGTATTGCTCAAATCACATGGGTATATTTGTTCTTATCACGAATGTTTGCGCTATCGGTTGTTGCCATGCTGTTTATTTTGTTGCCACTAATCGGCGCCGTTTTACAGTTAAGATTGGTGAACACAATAACTCGTAGCTATAGATGGTGCGCGCGCATTCCCATTAGTATTTATTTAGGTTGGATTAGCGTAGCTACAATTGTAAACGTTGCTTGCGCGCTTTTTGCGTCCGATTGGAACGGTTGGGGTATTTCTCCAACTACATGGACAATTATCATGGTATTAATTGCCACTGGGTTAGCGTCTATTATGTGTACAAAATACCAAGATATTGCTTATACAGGAGTGACAATTTGGGCATTAATTGCTATTGCAATAAAACAGTCAAATAATCTGCCACTGCTAACAGTAACAATATCAGGCGCCATTGCATTGGGAATTTTGACAACTTTACTTCTTCGTAATTCAAACACTCAAAGAGCGTAAATCATTCCAACTTCTTTAATGTAAATATCTCCAGATGATTTGGGAATCTCTATTTTTTTCTTGGTCAAGTCAACTTTTGTAACAAATAAATCATCCGTTACATCCGTTGTATCCGTTGCTAATGTTGCATATGTAACTCATACTGAGGATAAGGAATCTTAATACCTTCTTCGTTGAATCTTTTGTGTAACCTCTTAATAAACAAATGTCGCGCGATGCGTTGATCAAAAAATTCATTAACGCGAATATATACAGTAAAATGTATACTAAAATCTCCAAACTTTTGATATCTAATAAATGGCTCATTATTTATCAATTCTGGCGCCACTTCCTGCATAACCTTCTTTGCAACATCTATAGTTACAGATTCAACATAATCCAAATCGCTTTCATAATCAACACCAACATTTACAGTCAAACTAATTTCTTTAACAGGAAGATGGCAATTAGTGAAAATTGCAGTTGCTAATTTAGAGTTAGGTACAATAATAATATTATTAGTTAATTCTTGAATTGTTGTAGTTCGCCATGTAATATCTGTTACATAACCTTCATGTCCACCATCAAGTTTTAGGTAATCACCAGTTCTAATTTGTTTAGAGAAAATTAAATAGAATCCTGAAAAGAAATTTTCTAAAGTGTCTTTTAATGCCAAACCAACAGCCAAACCACCTATTCCTAAAGTAGTAATAATTGGAGTGATTTGTATACCTACTGTTTGAAGTAAAATCAACGTACCTAACACTAAAACAGTAGTCTTAGCAATGTTCGCAAACAGCGACGCTGAAATAAGTTGTGACTTGCGAACGTATATATTTACAAAACCTGCACTTAAACGGGCAAAAACTACTGTAACCGAGTATAGAAAAACAATAGTCAGAATTCTTTGCAGCGCACTTTCAATAGACGGTGTAAAATCGGGGTATAATAAAATAGCTCCATAACACCCAGCAAGCACAAACCAAAGCAAAGTCATGCGGTGTAGCGACTGAATAATTATTTCGCTACCTGGTATTTTGCGCTTTGCAACAAAATCTTTCAATCGTTTGTAAATTACTCTTTCACCGATTACTCCTGATACTGTACCAAGAAACACGAATAATATTGGTACTATCACTTGCATTTGTAACATAAGCAATTTTCATCTTAACAACAACACACAAATATCACATCTCAGATATTACATCTCAGATAACTCTAGCCATTTTCTACAATACCAGTTAGTAGTTATAAATATCAGTACAATGTGCCAGTTATTAAAACTAAATTATAGAAGAACAGTAGGGTGCGTGACGCTACGAAAAAACTTGAACGTAGTAATAAGACTTGTAGCGTCACGCACCGACTGCCAATGTAACTGAGTGATCAAGAAAAAATTCAGCTAAAATCGCTTGAATAATGAGTAAAATATACAACATTAGAGATTTTAACGTAGAATACAGGCGCCGCTTTTGTCACAAAACAACAAAATGGATTTGCCAATCGTTTATCATCCTGATTATGTCGCTCCACTACCAGAGGGTCATCGGTTCCCGATGGCAAAATTCCAGTTACTTTACGAATTACTATTGAAAGATGGTGTTGCCTATGCTAACCAATTTCACGCTCCAACGCTTCCACCGCAGGAGCTAATTGAGTTAGTTCATACAAATTCATATGTTAACGCATACTGTCAAGGAACTCTTGATACAAAAGCACAGCGACGAATAGGTTTACCGTGGAGTCCAGCATTAGCGAATCGTACCTGTGTAGCAGTTGGCGGTACAATTTTAACAGCGACTTTAGCCTTACAGTCTGGATTAGCTTGTAATACTGCTGGTGGAACTCATCACGCATTTCCTGATTATGGTTCAGGCTTTTGTATTTTTAATGATTTAGCTGTAGCAGCGCGCGTCTTGCAAAAATTAGACTTGGTGCAGAAAGTTCTGATCATAGACCTAGACGTACATCAAGGAGATGGAACCGCATTTATATTTCAAGGAGATGACAGCGTTTTCACGTTTTCAATGCACTGCGAAGTCAACTTTCCCGGAACCAAGCAAAAAAGTGATTTAGACGTTCCTTTACCCGTAGGGATGGAAGATGATGATTACCTGCAAACTTTATGCCGTTACTTACCAGACTTATTATCAGAAGTAAAGCCAGATATAGTATTTTACGACGCAGGTGTTGACCCCCATATCGCCGACAAACTAGGTAAACTAGCTTTAACCAACACAGGAATTTTTAGACGTGACATGCAAGTCTTGACTACTTGTATCGCAGCAGGTTATCCAGTTGCGTGTGTTATCGGTGGTGGTTACGCTGACGACCTTAACGACCTAGTTTACCGTCATTCTCTAGTCATACGCGCGGCAACACAAGTAATCAACATCAAACACATAATGTAGAGACGCGATTAATCGCGTCTCTATATATCGCGTCTCAAACATTTGATATATAAGCTTTTAATGACATTTCAACCAAAATGCATAGGCAGCAAATCGTGATGTTCGATACAATTTAGATATACAGGAGAGACGAGGAGACATTTGAGTGGTGCTATTGAAAGGCTTTGAAGTAGAAATGTACACAGGTACACCGAATGGTGATATCGTCGGTCTCTCCGACAAAATTGCCGATTCTTTAGAAGGATTTGTTCGCGAACCAGATAGCCGTAACGTTGAGTATGTAACTGCACCCGCATCGAGTTATGAACAACTCTTGTGTAGTTTGCTACGTCCTCGGCAGCAATTGCGTGCGTACTTAAACCAATTGGGTGATTATACAATAATTCCCGGAAGTACTCTTTCGTTGGGAGGAAGTAAGCAATTTTTCCGTTCAGACCCTACCAACCCCTATCATGACTACATCGAAAAAGCATACGGGACTAAAGTAGTCACTGCTAGTATTCACATCAACGTTGGTATTAGTGACCCAGATACTTTGATGCGCGCGGTAAGGTTAGTGCGACTAGAAGCACCATTATATTTGGCACTTAGCGCTGCATCGCCATTTATGGATGGTGAAGCAACAGGATATCACTCAACTCGTTGGGGAGTTTTTCCACAAACACCCGGGCGTGTACCTTTGTTTAAAAGTCATGCCCACCATATTCAATGGGTAGAGGAACAACTAGCAACAGGTACAATGCAGAATGTTCGTCACCTATGGTCATCAGTACGTCCAAATGGAAATGGGCGCCCTTACGATTTAAATCGGTTGGAATTAAGAATTTGCGATTTAGTGACAGACCCTATAGCTTTACTCTCAATTAGTGCGTTACTCGAAGCGCGTTTGCTACAGCTAATCGAAAACCCGAACATAGACCCCCTATTAAACAGTAAGTTTACCCCAGACGAACTAATCGATATTACTTCAGCAAACGAAATTGCTGCCGCAACGCTAAGTCTTGATGCCAAACTTCAACATTGGCAGGACGGGAGAACCATAACTGCTCGTGACTGGATAAGTACACTTTACGATGGCGCCATTCTAACAGCCAAACAAAACGGCTTCAGTTGTTTCCTTTCACCACTACAAAAAATTCTCCGCGAAGGCAACGAAGCACAGCAATGGTTACAACTCCACGCTGTAGGTGTTAGTACTCGCTGCGTTTTGACACAAGCAGTTGCCGCTACGCACGAGCGCGAAATTGAATTAGAAGACAAAATCTGCTCATCAGTCGCTTAGTAGAGTGGAAAGTGCTGAGTGCTGAGTGCTGAGTCGAGTCGAAAGTTAGGAGTTAGAAGTTAGGAGTTAGGAGTTAAAATTAAATACTCAGCACTCAGCACTCAGCACTCAGCACTCAGCACTCATTACTCCTCTTTACTAAAACTTCATATAAAAAATAGATATTTGCTGGTGTGGCCTTTAGAACTGTTTTGTTGTCAAGTTCTCTAAAAACAATTTTTTGTCTGTTTTAAATTTCTAATCAATCGTGTAAGATTGACAGATATTAATAAAAGCTATCATTGTCCTCTCTCTATGGGTAGATTGGCAGTTAGATACAAGTTGTGTATTTGAATACAGATAAATCATTAGCTTCAATGCCTCAAGTTGTTTTAATTAATCCGCTAATACCGCCAAATACAGGTAATATTGCCCGAACTTGCGCTGCAACAGGTACAGAACTTCATTTAGTCGGTCCACTTGGCTTTGAGTTAAGCGACCGTTACTTAAAACGTGCAGGTTTGGACTATTGGGAATACGTAAAATTGCATTATCACGAGACATTGACGGATTTTCAATTGGTGCATCAGCAGTATGGAGGTCGATGTCTAGGCTTTAGCGTGCGAGGTAGCCATAATTATTCTCGTTTCCAGTACGAGCTTAATGACTGGTTGCTATTTGGTAGTGAAACTACTGGTTTACCACCCGAAGCAATTAGTAAATGCGATGAAATGCTTTATATTCCGATGACGCAGACTGGCGTTCGCAGCTTGAACCTTTCTGTGAGTGTTGCCGTCGGTCTATTTGAAGCTAGGCGCCAGTTGGGTTTGCTAGAGTGATTTTTTGAATGATTTTTGAAAGCTCATACCATTAAAACTTAAACTAAGCAAGTAGCTAGAGCTATATTTTTATTGAACTTACAAAATTAATTGTGAGAGAGAGCATTAGCTACGATTAGCGAGCTAGCTGATTGAATTACCTATACACAAAGAAAATATTGCCCATAGCTACTAATTTATTTTATAAAAACAATTTGTTTTAAGTATAATTTCTGTGGGCAAGTATACAATAAATAATGTATGCTGGGTCAAAATAAGTAATTTCACTTATAGAAATGCGTATGGATATATAAGAAATTTGTATATATTCGACGAGGTAAACTCGATATTGAAACATAGATTTTTGTAAATTAGTATCCTTTAAAAAAGAGGAACCAAAAGCTTATAATCCAGTCATATTAGGCATTTGAAGAATTAAGAACAACGCGCAGACAAATTAGGGTGTAAAAGTGCCTGCCCTGTTATTACGGTTGTTTTTTTGGGAATAATCAACGTAAATTCTCGTGGAGTGGAAGTTATGTGACGGGGCAAAAGCCAGAAAAATGCGTATTGTTAACTCATAGACATATATAATTGTCTACTCGTAACATGTTAAACGCACTTTCAATTGCTTTACGCGCAAAACCGATGTGTTTGTCTAAAATTATCCTGAAGGCATGCACATAATGCGATAACTGTAAAGAGGGTGACATGTATGATGGTGAGGAGTGATAAGACGAGTAAACAAAAAAATATATTTTTTTGAATCATGATGAACTTGTCTAAATCAGAGAACCAGGTTAATCTTGCGTAAGTATCTCTGGTGACTGTGATCTTGATCAATCGTTTATAGTGATCTAAATCATTGACTATTGTCTGACTGAAAACAAAATCGAGGTCAGTAAAGCGCTAGCGATCATAGGAGGTCGTCTTTGAAACGAGTATTAAAAAGTAAAGTAAAGGCTAGATTAGAAGTTAACCCCAGTGAGGATGCCACGGTGGACAGTTTGAATTTACCTAGTCAAAAAATAAACCGCCGCACGCGGACAAGTGTAGCCATGATTGGCTTGGCAATTTCAATGGGAGCTAGCAGCCTCTTTGTGACTCGGCAAAGCGACCAAGCCCTAGCAGCGGAACCTGTGGGCAACCAGAATACAGCTTCTGCCATTCCTGCTGCTGGTGACACTGGGGTGAAATTAGCAACTGCGAACCAGATGGGAACCCAAGCCGTCTCGAATGTTTCGGCACCAGAGAATCCCGTTCCTGTAGTCGAACCAACAGCAATTTCACAGGTGCCAGGGCTTGGTACTAAATTGCAAACTGTAGCAACCAAAACAGCAGCAGTTGAGAACGGTGTAACCGAGTCTCAAACAGCTGATAAAGGACAGAGAATTTCGAGTGCAATTGCGAGAGTGCAGTCGCGTTTATCAGCTTCTGCGCCAGTTCCAACAAGTTACGGAGTGAAAACGGGTTCAACTGTTCAATCACTCACAGCAAGCACACCAGTAGTATCTTCATCTGACAGTAACAGTGATGTCGATGCTCAACTCAAAGCGCAGCAAGAGTTTGCAATAAATCGCTTACAGCAAAAGTCTAATCGATTAAGAGATACTCTTAGCCAGTTTAAGTCTCAACAAAGCGAAAAATCTTTAACACAACAGACGGCGCCAATCACTAGATTGTCGCAGTATCCAGCAACAAATAACTCAGGGTTGAACGGAGTTGCGGGTGGGAATGTAGCTTCTCAAACGCCTTCAAATAATGTTGTGGGAACTGTTGTACCTTCTACATCTAAAGTTTATGAAGTAAAGCCTGGAGATACACTAGCTGCAATTGCAAGCAGCAACGGTACTTCAGTAAGCGAGCTAATTAAAGCGAATGGGATTCAAAACCCAAATGAGCTAAAAATTAGCCAAAAGCTAAATATTCCAGTAGAAAATGCTTCTATAAATACCACTCATAAAGTCGCGACAAAAAATCAGGTTTCGGTAGCAAGCAACGTAGCTGTTCCAACACCTGCGCGATTGGATACTTCAGTAAGTAATAACACAACAGTTCCAGTAGTAGTACCAACTCCTTCTTCAACACAAGCTTCCATAGCTTTAGATTCTACACCTGTTGACCCATCAGCAAACGGCGTGGGTGGTGATACCCCAGTGCCTAAAGTTTTTGCTGAAGTGCAGCAGCGACAGAAGGTAAGGGACAAACAGGCGAAACAAAACCAAGGTCTTCGCAGCTTGCAGGAAGAAATCGAGCGTTTACGTGCGAAATATCGCGCTCAACAATCAGGGACTCAAGTACCGACACAAGCTAACGCCAATAACGTCTCGGTTCCTGTTCCCACCTATACTCAAAATACTGTTGTACCTGTAATTCCTACATCAGGACGCAATAATAATATTGGAATTCCATTTCCTACCGTAAGACCAAATGTAGCTGTGCCCATTCCTGTTCCAACACCTATGGCACCAAACTACAGTACCCAGCCTGTTAACCCAGAATGGACTTCGCGTAACGCTCGCAACAACAACAATAGATTATCGGTACCGCCCATACCAACAACTGTAAATGCCTCTGAATCTTTAGGTAACATGCGAGGAGCAACGGTAACTCCACAGTTACCACCTTTGGCTGCGGTTGATAGATATCTTCCCAGACCAATAGATGAAAATACGCCTGTACCAACTGCACCTGGAGCTACTCCAGGTATTGGAAATGCAGCTTACATCTGGCCTGCAAAAGGCGTTTTAACATCTGGTTACGGTTGGCGTTGGGGTAGAATGCACCGTGGTATCGATATTGCTAACTCCGTTGGAACTCCAGTTTATGCAGCGGCACCTGGTGTAATTGAAAAATCAGGTTGGAACAACGGTGGTTACGGTAACGTTGTAGACATTCGTCATGCTGATGGCAGTATGACTCGTTACGGTCACAACAGCAAACTCATCGCTCAAGCTGGACAACAAGTTAACCAAGGTGACATTATTGCCCTAATGGGAAGCACCGGCTTTAGTACTGGTCCACACAGCCACTTTGAAATTCACCCATCAGGTAAAGGCGCAGTTAACCCAATTGCAATGCTACCTCCACGAGTGTAATTACTGGCTGTCTTCAACGCACTGACGCAACCAAACGGTTGAGGGAGCCAGTCTCCCTCTTTTGCTTTTTATGAGCTACCAATTATTGACTGGAAATTTATTTAAAAAAGACTAGTCAAGACATTAACGTTGTGCTATATTAATGAATCGTTGGACAACACTTATTAAACAAAGTTTGTTAACGAATAACGGCTCAGTAGCTCAGTTGGTTAGAGTAGGGGACTCATAAGCCCTTGGTCGTGTGTTCGAGTCACACCTGAGCCATAATTAAATCAAGGATTACAAGCCCCTTAGAACAGGGGCTTTCAGTCTTTGGGCAAGCCGATGTTATTTATGGAGTATTATGTCTTTTTCTACACTCGGCTTGTCGAATGAAATTATCCGTGCTGTCACTGATCTAGGGTACATCAAACCCACGCCAATCCAAATGCAGGCAATCCCAACTGTATTGTCGGGTGGTGATCTACTAGCAGGCGCCCAAACTGGTACTGGAAAAACTGCAAGCTTTACCCTCCCACTACTGCATCGGTTGTCGTCCAATAGCCTCAAAAACACGGCTAGTGAATACCCTAAAATCCGCGCGCTGATTCTAACCCCAACTCGCGAACTCGCTGCACAAGTACAGTCAAGTGTGTATGAGTATGGCAAATACCTGAATTTAAGATCAATAGCAATATTTGGCGGTGTCAATATTAATCAGCAAAAACGGCGTTTGAGAAATGGCGTAGATATTCTCGTTGCTACGCCAGGAAGATTGTTAGACCATGTGCAACAAGGTACAGTCAACCTGTCAGGAATTGAGATTTTTGTTTTAGATGAAGCAGATCGAATGCTAGACATGGGCTTTATTGCTGATATACGTCGCATCGAGAAACTGCTGCCCAAACAGCGGCAAAACTTACTATTCTTCGCCACATTCTCAGATAAGATTAAGGCACTCGCCACAGGGCTACTAAATCACCCGACGATGATTGAGGTAGCACGCCGCAACGTTACTGCTGACACAGTGGTACAAAAAGTATACCAGGTAGACCACGACAAGAAGCGCCAATTACTTACTCATCTAATTAAACGGCAGGAGTGGTATCAAGTGCTGGTGTTTACTCGCACCAAGCATGGAGCTGATCGTTTAGTTAAGCAGTTGACAGAGGATCGCATTCAAGCGCTGGCAATTCATGGTAATAAAAGTCAGTCGGCACGTACCTTTGCTCTGACAAAATTCAAGGATCGTACATTACAGGTATTGGTAGCAACAGATGTTGCCGCGCGGGGTCTTGACATCAGCAGTTTACCCCATGTGGTTAACTTCGATCTGCCCAATGTACCGGAGGATTATGTTCATCGTATTGGTCGTACTGGTCGTGCAGGCGCAAAAGGTGAAGCTATATCGCTAGTGTGCGTTGATGAATATCAACTATTGGCGGATATTGAAAAACTGATTGGAACTAGGTTGCCTAGAGAAGCGGTTGCAGGCTTTGAAACCGACCCGCACAAATCGCCCAAACCAATTCAAGAACAGGGTAAAAACAGACTAAAAACCGGACGTAATCAACAAACAACTCCAAGAAGCGCAAAATCGGCACCACTTTCATCAGCTAAAAAATCCGCAGCACGAACCCCAGCCAATGGTCATAAATCTGGTATCAAGAAAAAATATCGCTTCAAGTAAATCTAAATAAAATATTAAATATTTGGGGAGTTTAAGATTCTGTTTAAGATTCCCGACAACTTTTACGGATACAGAAGAGCGATTCGGGGGTGGCGCCCATCATTTCATAAAAACAGGCGTGTAGAGACGTGCAGAGCGGAGTGTACCGCAGGTAAATTTTCGCTTGCACGTCTCTGCATTCGGTGGAAATCACGTAAAATCGTGATACTGAGGGGTCAGACCTACCATGAGCCATTGATATCCTTTACTCCCTTCCCGGCATAAGATTACCTATCTTCCCTCCCCCTTTGTGCCCTTTGTGTCCTTTGTGGTTAATTCTAAATCAGTATTCTTTGAGTGGGAAGGGAGTAAGAAGTCGGGAATCTTAAGCTACCTGGTGTTCAAAAAAATCAAGAAAAACCAATATCTAGTTTGAGTGCATAAATCAATATGACTCATTCCTATAGGTAATTAAGGATCAATATGAAATTTGGATGCTAATAACTATGGAGAATATGATTAAAACGTTCGCGCCTTAAATTTTTCAGAAAAATGCATCTATCTAAAGATAGACTTTTTAAACTTAGATTATATCAATTCATTTTTTAGATAATAACTGGGTGATGTGATCAGAATACGGGGAAGTGAAAAATGAATGTTGAAGAAGCTTTATTTATAGTAGATCAATATATTCCGCAACAGAGTATCACTAATGTTCAAGAGATAGTGTTTCGTGCTTCTTGGGAGGGTCAGTCTTATTTAGAATGTGCTAATACTTATGGTTATAGTCCTGAATATCTGAAGACGATTGGTTATCAACTTTGGCAGATTCTTAGTAACGTATTTAATGAAAGAGTTACCAAGAATAACTTGCATTCTGTCATCAAACGGCAATTTTTACTAGCGAACAAGCAATTTTTAGAAAAAGAATTATTTATGGGTAACAGTGTAAAAGAGAACATTCTTTGGCAGCAGAATGTAGATGTTTCGTTTTTTTATGGACGTGAGGCAGAATTAGAAGTTTTGTCTAAGTGGATTTTAGAAGAACACTGTCGTCTTATAGGTATCTTCGGTATATCTGGTATAGGTAAAACCAGTTTAACTTGTAAGCTACTGCAATTGGTATCTATGGTACAAACACCAGACCAAACACGTCGATTTGAGTATATTTACTGGCGTTCTTTGCAGGATATTGCATCAATTCAGGATTTAATTTTAGAAATAATTTGCAATTTTTCTCATCAACAAAAAACTGAGGTGAATTTACCAGATAATTTAGAGCATCAAGTTTCTCTGCTAATGAAATATTTACATAGCTCGCGTTGTTTGTTAGTCTTAGATAATATCGAAACAATTTTGGATATTGGCGACAAAACTGGTTGCTATCTTTGTGAGCATCAGGGATACCGTGAACTTTTCAGACATGTTGCAGAAGAACATCACCAAAGTAATTTAGTACTGATTGGAACAGAAAAACCAAGAGAAATCGATTTGTTGGAAGGAGAAAAGCTTCCGATGCGTTCGTTGCATATGTCTGGGTTGCAACTGAATGCAGGACGAGCTATTTTTGAGGATAAAGGTTCGTTTTCTGGTTCGGAAAAACAATGGAAATGGCTCATTGACTACTATGGTGGAAATCCACTTTTTCTGAAGAGAACCGCGCGAGGTCTACAAAATTTATTTGATAGTAATTTGGGAGATTTTATAGAATTTTGCGAAAAAGATTCAATGGTTTTTGATGATATTAGCCAAACTTTAGATAATCATTTTCGACGCTTGTCGAATTTTGAACAGTCGGTGATGTATTGGTTAGCAATTAATCGTAAACCAGTTTCATTAGCGGAACTTATAGAAGATTTTCACTTACCGGAAGCTAAACAAAATTTACCTGAAGCTTTGATGTCTTTGAAACGTCGTTCTCTTATCGAAAAACAGTCTTCGCTATTTACGTTACAGCCTGTTATTCTGGAGCATGTGAGTAGGAGATTTATTGAAAAAATATGTGAAGAAATTTTAATGGAAAAAGTTAATCTGATTATGAGTCATGCTCTGATTAAATCGCAAGCAGTAGACTCAGTAAGAAAAATGCAAGCTCACTTTATTTTGCACCCCACTATCCAACAAGTGTTAGCTCTTGCCACAAGTCATCAAGTAATTGAGTATAAGCTCAATAAAATTCTGTTAAATTTTCAAGAAAACTTTTCTACTGTGCCGAGCTACTGTTTAGAAAATATTGTTTATTTATCATGCCATTTGAATATTAATTTAATATTCAGCAAGCAGAAAATAACATATCTGTTCAATAAGTTTGGGGGTGGAGAAAAATTAGAATACAACGCCGTAATCAAAAATAAATCTGATTTCGAGAGAACTGCCTGCAATTGCTTTGGCGTGATCTAATTAAATCAGAAAAAGTATTTAATAAAAAAAATTGACGCCTTTATTAAGGAGGTAATATGATTTAACCAAAACGCAATCGTGTACCTTGTTGAGTACAAAACGTCGGACTTCTGCTCTAAAGCAAGTAGAGTCCTGTAACTAGTAACGTGCGGTTATTACTTTTTCTCCCTAAAGATATTACTTTTTCTGCCATTACCTAACTGATAAAAACAACACAAAATGGTATTTTGAAGGTTGAAGCAGCAAAAGTCAATCAAATGTGGCTGAAAAATTTCCGGAACTGGAAAGCAAAATAGCAAATTCAGCTACCAGCATCAACTTTCTGAGGGACTGAAGGAGTACAAAATTAATTACAAATTATTAAGAGGTTACTTAAATTATGCCCAAAATAATCTCTATTCATTCATACAGAGGTGGCACTGGCAAGTCAAATATAACAGCAAATATAGCTGCATCCGTTGCTCGTAAGGGATATCGGGTTGGTATTGTAGATACCGATATTCAGTCACCTGGTATTCACATTCTCTTTGGTTTAAACGAAAATCAAGTAAAATTCACTCTGAATAGTTATCTTTGGGGTCAATGCGCTATTCGGGACGCAGCTTATGATGTCACAAATGTTCTTCAACGGCAAGCCTCAGCTCGCAGTCGCATTTATTTGGTTCCTTCTAGTACAAAATTGAACGATATTTCCCGCGTGTTGCGTGAAAGGTTTGATGTTGAGTTGCTGTTAGAAGGTTTTAAAGACTTAATCAAAGATATCAAGCTTGATTATTTGTTTATAGATACGCACCCTGGTCTAAACCAAGAAACGCTAATCTCACTTACAACTTCAGACATTGTTGTGTTAATACTTCGACCCGACCAACAAGATTTTCAAGGTACTGCGGTGACAGTGGATGTTGCTCGCAAGCTGAAAGTACCATCATTATTACTCACAATTAATAAAGCATTAACTGATTACGACTTTAAGGATTTGAAAAAGAAAGTAGAATCAACTTATCAAACTCCAGTAGCAGCAATTATTCCGGAATCAAAAGATATTTTGCGGCTTGCTAGTAGCGGTATATTTTGCATAACCTATCCTAATCATCCAATTTCTGAAGCTATAGATGGGATTGTAAAAAACATTCTATCAAACACTTCACTCACCGCCAATTTTTAATTTTTAAGATTTTATGCCTTACACACGATTTATAACTGGCAAAAAAACTAGTTTAGCTAAAAGTTTCACTCTAGCAATATTGTTAATTTTTGTTAGTGGTATGATATTGAGTGGCTTAACTTTGGCTCATGTGTTGAATTTGAAAGCGCGGCATGAAGTCGCTTCAACGGCAAATGTAGTGATGAATCTTGTAGATTCTGCTCGTAAGTATACGAATGCTGAAATCACTCCGAGATTTGAAGAACGCATGAAAGCTAATGAATTTGTACTCCAAACTATCCCTTCTTACACGGCAAAAAGTATTTTTAAACTGCTGCGTCAAGCCTATCCAATGTACGCAGAATATAATTATATAGAAGCAATGCTTAATCCTACTAATCCTGAAGATAAAGCGAATGAATTTGAACAAAAGCTGATACAACGTTTTAGTAGCGAACGCAATCTGAAAATTCTTCAAGACTTTATTTCTCTTCCTGAAGGCAAAGCTTTTTATACTGCTTCCCCTATAGTTATTAAGGACTCTAGTTGTCTCAGATGCCACAGTACCCCTGCTCAGGCGCCAACGGGAATGATTAGCTTATATGGAACGAACAATGGATTTAATTGGCAATTAAATCAAGTTTTAGGAGCTCAGGTAGTTTATGTTCCAGCAAGTATTGTTACGCAAAAAGTTACTCAAACATTGTTATGGATAATAGGATGTATCACTGTGATTTTTACGATTACTGTGTTGATTGCTAACTTTTGGTTAAAAAAACATGTTGCTCGCCCTATTAATCAAGTTGTCAAAGTTGCAGAAGCTGTAAGTACAGGTGATATGAATGCTCAATTTGGAAATGTATCTAACAATGAAATCGGTATTCTTGTAGAAGCTTTTACAAGAATGAAAGTTAGCTTAGAAATGGCTCTTAGGAGGTTAGAACAATATCGTGTGCAAAATCGTCGAGGAAATGATTTTAATAATAAATGAATAAAGTTATATAACCTTAAAGATTATGAACCAGCAACAATTACGTACCCAGGTTTTAGCAGAATTTGATGCCAGTAGTTCAGAGATAACGGAACTACTAAGTTACAACGAAAATATTTTTACAAGCGATAAATGGCAACTTCCGCAAACTTTTCCCCCGGCAACAGAAGCTTATATTGCTGCTTGGCAACAGTACGTAATTGAAGCTGAAAAAATTGGAGCATATGAAGTTTTAAAACAAGTTTTAGTACAGTTGCGATTTCCTATCCTCTTAGGTATTAGTGAAACACAGGAGTATCGTGCTGCAACTCGTCAAGGAAAATTTGATCATAATACTAAAAATACTAGTGGGTTAATTTTTAACGAGCCAGAAAAATTACAAATTCAGATACACCAAAGTCTTGCTGGCTCAATTCCCGTAATAATTGCTGGTAACCGTCAAGATTTTGTGACTTTAGTGCAAGCAATTACAAAACGCAACGAACCGCAACCCATACCAGATTCGATGGGAGCTTGTATTGTTAGTGGTTACAATAACTGGAATCGTATTTACCAATATCAACAGCAATGGAAAGCGCAACAAACTAATAACATTGAATCTGACTGGAATCGTGAATTTAAACGGTTGACTGAACGCAAAGAGTTATATCAGGATAGATTTATTATTCTTAGCACTGGTGGTTACAGCAATATACCAGCTTTGCAATTAGGATTAACCGAAACAGAATGGCAACAACTTTCTTTAAAAATTCGGTTAGAGCATGAATGTACTCATTACTTTACTCGTCGCTTTTTAGGCTCTATGCGTAATAACTTATTAGATGAATTAATTGCTGACTACCGAGGTATTGTAGCTGCAATCGGGTACTATCGAGCCGATTGGTTTCTCCATTTTCTTGGTTTGGAATCATTCCCCAACTACCGTGAAGGAGGTAGGTTACAAAATTATCGAGGAGAACCTCCACTTAGCGAGGGCGCCTTCAAAATTCTCCAAGCTTTAGTAATACGCGCGACAAAAAAATTGGAGGATTTTGATAAACAGTTTTTTACTCAGTCAAGAACATTAACCGAGGAAGTTTCTATGTTGTTAACATTATCAAAACTAACATTGGAAGAATTAGCGAATGCACAAATAACCCTCATGCTCGATTGGGGTAAGCCATTTTGACTTGCATTCGTCTTGCTTTGTCCGTATGGTTTTTCCCAAAATTAATCAAAACAATACCTTAATTAAAAGGCATATGACAGAGGTTTTACTTCAACAGTTAAATGATAGCGACATTAGCTGGATAATCTCTAATGGTCGCAAAGAAAGACTTACTCGCGGGGATGTCCTCATTCAGCAGCAACGCCAAGTCGAATGTTTATATATAGTTTTAGAAGGCACTTTTAGCGCTAGTGTCAAACAAAACTCTAACAGTGCTTTAGCTGGAGTTTTTGCTGCTCTTGAAGATGAGAACGAGATAGAGGAAGAAATTGGGCGTTTTTCTACTGGTGAAATCTTAGGTGAGGTTTCTTTGCTGAATTTTAGCCCATCAGTAACTACGGTTAAAGCTTTAGAAAATTCTGTTGTTTTGTCTATATCTAGCCGTGACTTACTAGCAAAACTACGTCAAGATACTGGTTTTGCTTCTCGTTTTTACCGAGCAGTCGCTATTTTAGTTTTAGACCGCTTTGAACGCTTAATTAAAAAGTTTACAAGTCGTCGTAACATCAAAATTCCACCCCTGCAAGACGGCCCGATGCTCTTTGGGGAACTCAGTGATAGTGATGTAGATTGGATGATAGAACACAGTCTCTTTGAAACTGTATCTCCTGGTACTGTTTTAATCCGTGCGGGTAGAGCAGCGGAAAATATATATATATTGACACAAGGGAGTGTGTCTGTATCTTTTAAAGAAGAAACCGCACGCTCGCTGACTCGTGTTTTTTCATTGTTAGAAAGCTCACCAGAAGAAGACTCACCAGGATATGAAATAGCAACATCTTCTGTTGGCGAGATTATTGGTGAAACGACCCTTATCGATAACCGCTTATCCAACTATACTTTCACAACTCTCGAAATTTCCAAAGTTTTAGTTATTAAAAAACAACAATTGTTTGTAAAACTTCAGCAAAACTCCGCGACTGGCGCCCGTTTTTATCGACTAATTGCAATCCTAATTTCTGCGAGATTACAAAGCTTAATCAATCGTATTGGATATGGAAAAAGCTCCTACAAAGTGGGACAAAGATTATCTCAAAATTTGCAATATGATGATGAAATTGATTTGGATTTAATGGACAACATCTTTTTAGGAGGCGCGCGGTTTGACTGGATGCTTAAGCGTTTGAAAGTTTTATCTTAGCTCAATGTACAAGTAATTACACAATCATTAAGGATAGTTATGACTGAAGGTAAACAAATTTTCCGCCAAGAATCACTCGAACGCTTATCTTCTCCAGAGCAACTCGACCAAATGATGCGAGTGGTTAGCCCCAAAGCCTGGTTACCACTAGCAACAATTGGATTTTTAGTTCTTGCTGGTGCTACTTGGAGTGTTGTTGGTCGCATCCCGATGACTGTTAATGGTCAAGCTGTACTAATTCGACCCCGGAATGTGGTGGCTCTTCAAGCTATAAGTGAAGGTCAAGTTTTAACATTAAGTATTAAGACAGGAGACACAATTAAAAAAGGAGATGTTATTGGCACAATTGACCAACCACAACTCAGACAACAACTACGTCAAGAGCAATTGAAGCTAAATGAACTGCTCGCTCAAAATCAGCAAAGTACTGGATTAGATAACGAAGGACTAGCGTTACAACGCAATAACTTAGTGAAACAGCGAGAAGATTTGAAGAACAACTTGGCAGCTACTCAAAAATTTAGACCAGTTGTACTCGATAAAAGCCTTGGTTCTATCGCTCAACGGCGTTTAAGTCTCCAACAAAGTTTACAACAAGCTAGAGCCTTAACACCTAAACTTAACGAACGTCTCAAGATTCACCGTGAGCTGAGAAGACAAAAAGCAATTACCGAAGATTTACTATTGCAAATCGAGCAACAGTTAAACGAAAATCTAACTAAAATATCTGACTTACAAGCTCAACTTAAAGAACTCGACCGTCAAGAAACTGATGCACAATCCCAAAACTTACAAAACCTCAACTCGATTCGGCAAATTAATACTCAAATTCAACAACTTGATGTTCAACAAGCTCAATTAAAGCAACAACTAATCGAAAAAAGTACTCAAAGAGAAAACCAAGTTAGAGAAACTAGGCGTAAAATTGAACAACTAAATTTAGAACTAGATAAAAAAAGCAAAATCGTTAGCGAATACAACGGTCGTATATTACAAGTTCCAATTGTTGCCGGTCAAGCAATTAGTGCTGGTTCTCGTCTTGCATCTATTGAAATTGTTGACCCGAAAGCTAAACTTATGAGCGTTATGTATTTTGCTGATAAAGATGGCAAACAAGTTAAACCTGGAATGACTTTACAAGTCACTCCTAGTACTGTTAAACGCGAACGTTATGGTGGAATAGTTGGGAAAGTACAAGAAATAACTGCGTTCCCGGTGACAAATCAAGATATGACAACAGTTATCGGTAACGAAAATATAGCTAATAGTATTGCTCAAAGCCTTTCTAGTGGTGGTGGGTCTACAGTACAAATTTTTGCAGAACTGAAGGAGAATCCAAAAAACCCTAGTGGTTTTGAATGGTCTTCTTCTAAGGGGCCTGAATTACCAATATCACCTGGTACTACCGCACAAGTACGGGTACAAGTTGAAGAGGTTGCTCCTATTTCTTATGTAATTCCTATCTTCCGGTCTTTGACTGGTGTTCAATAGGGTACATCAGACAATGATTATCAAACAGTGATTAAAAGTAATTATACTAATTTTCTGGGTTATGAATATTGGTAGCGCGTTGAAATCTGTTAAATCTTTTTTTAAACGCCAATCGGGTCGCGTTCGCACTCCTTCGTTAATACAAATGGAGGCAGTGGAATGCGGCGCCGCTTCGTTGGCAATTATGCTGGGTTATTACGGTCGCATTGTACCCTTAGCCGAGCTGCGGACTGAGTGTGGTGTCTCGCGCGATGGTAGTAAAGCCTCAAACGTACTTAAAGCTGCAAGATTTTATGGCTTGGAGGCTAAAGGGTTTAAAAAGTCTATAGAAGACCTAAAAAGTTATAAGCCACCTTACATTGTTTTTTGGAACTTCAACCACTTTTTGGTAGTAGAAGGTTTTGCTGAAGAATACGTTTATCTTAGCGACCCAGCTACTGGTCGTCGTCGGGTTTCTTTGAATGAGTTTGACGAAGCTTATACGGGTGTCGTTCTATTTATGGAACCAGGCCCCGAATTTAAAAAAGGTGGTAGAAAAAAGAATGTCCTCGCAGCTTTGAGTTCTCGTCTCCAAACCTCTCAAGGTGCAATTATCTTTTGTTTAATTGCAGGGGTTCTGTTAACTATGCCAAGGTTAGCTGTACCCGCTTTTTCTCAAGTATTTGTGGATGAAATTCTTGTAGAAAATCGCCAAGAGTGGCTACGACCTTTGCTTTTGGGAATGCTATTAACAGCTTTGAGCCAAGGATTGCTCGCGCGAATGCGGCTTCTTTACTTGCGACGATTAATGGTTAAGCTATCAGTCGGGATGGCTGGTAATTTTCTTTGGCACACCTTACGCTTACCCATAGGATTTTACGCACAGCGCTTTACGGGAGAAATCAGCAGTCGAAACGAATTGAACGATAAAGTTGCTGACATACTTTCAGGACGCTTGGCAACTACTATCATCGATACTTTAATGATAGTTTTTTACGCTATTATTATGAGCATATACGACTGGGTATTGACAGCATTAGCTATTTTCTTTGCTGCCTTCAACTTTTTTGCACTGCAAACTTTAGCGCGCAGTCGTGTTGATGCCAACATGAAAGTTGCTCAAGAAAATGGAAAAGTAGCTGGTGTTGCCATTGGTGGTATCCAATCGATGGAAACAATCAAAGCTAGTGGTTTGGAGTCGGATTTATTTGCTAAGTTTGGTGGTTATTACGCCAAAATGCTGAACGCTGAACAAGAATTAGGTCTACCTAGTCAACTTCTCTCAAATTTACCAACCTTTTTAACATCATTAGCAACAACTTCTATTCTAGTTGTTGGTGGTTTTCGGGTAATGGGTGGTAGTTTGAGTATCGGGATGTTAGTTGCTTACCAAACTCTTACTCAAGAATTTCTGAAACCAGTTAATAATTTAATAAATTTCGGTAGTACACTCCAAGAACTAGATGCTGACTTAAACCGACTCGACGATGTAATGCAAAATCCCCTTGACCCAGAATCAGAGCGCACTGTTAGCAAAGAGACTAATAACCAAGGGTTTATTATTCAAAAAGATTCATTTCAGTTACAAGGCTACATAGAACTGCAAAATGTCAACTTTGGTTATAGTCGTTTAGAGCCGCCACTAATCGAAAACTTAAACTTAACAATTAAACCGGGACAACGAGTTGCATTTGTCGGAGGTAGTGGTTCTGGAAAGTCTACCGTTGCCAAACTCGTTACGGGTCTTTATCCAGTTTGGAGTGGGGAAATTCTGTTTGATGGTACATCTAGGAGCCAAATTCTCCGCTCAATTTTGGCAAATTCTCTAGCAATGGTAGAACAAGATATCTTTATATTTGCGGGGACAGTTCGAGAAAATCTCACGCTTTGGGATCCCACAGTACCAGAAGAAGATATTGTACGTGCTTGTCAAGATGCAGTAATTCATGACCTGATCTTAAATATGCCTTCTGGATATGATGCTCAACTAGCAGAAGGCGGTACAAATATGAGCGGAGGACAACGCCAACGCTTAGAAATTGCCAGAGCTTTAGTGAGAAACCCAGCAATTTTAGTACTAGATGAAGCTACGAGCGCGCTCGATGCAGAAACAGAATTAATCATTGACCGCAACCTCAGACGCCGTGGTTGCTCCTGTATCGTTGTTGCTCACCGTTTAAGCACAATTCGCGATTGTGATGAAATTATTGTCCTTGAACGCGGCAAAGTTGTACAGAGAGGAAATCATGAAGAATTACGCCATCAAGGTGGAGCATACGCGCGCTTAATTAGTAGCGAAGAAGGATAAAAACTAGGATAAAAAACTAATGCTTGAATTAAATCACCATCAACTAACTCAAATAGTCAAAGGCAATCAACCTTTATTACCCGATCCTCAAAAAGTATGGTTAATAAAGTCAGGTACATTAGCTCTATTCGCGACAAAAGTTATTGAGGGAGAAGTAAAAGGTAACCGTCGTTACTTATTCAGCGTCAGTGAAGGTGAAGCTTTATTTGGCGCCCAATTATTTAACGAATGGGGTATTTTAGCAGTCGCGATCGAAGAAACCGAACTTTGGCCAGTACCAATAAGCGATTTTTTCGCAGAAGTTGCCAATGGGAACTTGGAGACAATAACTGTTTTAGAAGATTGGATAAAACATTTGGGAGATGCAATCAATGATAATTTGCTACACCTACCCATGAATTTGGTAGTGGCAGATCAGTCGCGCTACTTATCGTTACAAAAAGGACAAACGCTTACAAGTGCCGCAAAACAAGTAATTTGGGTGCGTGTAGCAGATAACGATGCCAAATGGATGGGTTTTGATGACTTGCAATTAGAAGACAGTTCTGGCATTTTTCCCTTAACCTCTCCAATGTGGATAGAAGCAGAGGACTTACTAGAGGTAAAAGTTTCTCGCACTTCTGAGTTAGAGGAAGATGATTTTGAACAGTTGTCTAGAAGTTTAACCAAGTTACATAGCTATTTCTTTTACTACATAGATTTACTGAGTACAAAGAGAACAGAGGAGGATTTTCAACGTTTTCAAGAACGGCGAAACCTTAACCGTCAAGTCGCAGAAGTAGCTTTGGGTCAGTTAACTGACGTGCTACATCCTCAAAAAACTAGCTTCTTTCAAGAAGGGACACCTTTATTAATTGCTGTAGGAGCAGTGGGTCGAGCAATGGGAATAAATGTTAACCCTCCAGCTCAGTCGGAAGACATGAGTAGAGTTAGCAACCCTTTGGAAGCAATTGCTCGTGCGTCACGATTTCGCACTCGTCGCGTGTTACTAGAAGGAAATTGGTGGCAACAAGACCAAGGCCCGTTACTAGCTTATACCCAACCTGACAAAAATCCTGTGGCGTTGTTGCCACACAAGGGAAATCATTATTTTTTATTCGAACCAGAAACTAGGACTCGCAAGTTAGTAACTAAAGCCGAAGCACAAACGCTGTCACCAGAAGCGCAAATGTTGTATAGACCTTTGCCGTTAGTAATTCGTAATTCCCTAGAGCTATTTAAGTTTGGCATCTTTGGAAATGCGAAGTCATTAATAGGGGTCATAGTGCTTGGTGTGCTAGGAACTTTGCTGGGTATGGTAACACCCCAAGCAACTGCGATGTTAGTTAACGATGCAATTCCCGATAGCAACAAAAGGCAGTTATTACAAATTGGTTTGGGTCTATTTGCAGCAGCGATCGGACAATCTGTGTTTCAAATGGCTCAAGGCATTTTGTCTCTGCGGGTAGAAAATTCAGCCGATGCCATCTTACAACCAGCAGTTTGGGATAAATTGCTTAATCTCAAGCCGGCTTTTTTCCGCAATTTTTCTTCTGGTGACCTGCTAAGTCGTTTGTTAGCAGTCAGTCATATTCGTGCTAAACTCAGTGGCGCCACACAACGCAGCCTTTTAAGTGGGGTTTTCTCGCTGTTAAATTTGGGACTGATGTTTGTTTACAGCGTGCAACTAGCCTTAGTGGGAATGGGTTTAACGCTGATTGCAGTTATAGTTACTGTTTCATCAAGCTTTTTGCTCATACGTAAAAACCGTAGCTTAGAAGCGGCAGATGGTCACATTAGTGGGCTGGTAGTGGAATTGATAAACGGAGTATCAAAGTTAAGGGTAGCAGCAGCTGAAGAGCGCGCGTTTGGAGCTTGGGCGAAAAATTATAGTCAACGAGTCAAAATCAAAGCACGTATTAAAAAGATTGATGACAGCGTGTCGGTGTTTAACGAAGCACTGCCTTTGGTCAGTTCAATACTGCTGTATTGGTTCGCAATTATGTTTATTCAAATGGCTCAAGCTGGTGGGGGTAATGGGTTGAATATGGGTACATTTCTAGCTTTTAATTCAGCCTTTGGAACTTTTGTAGGTGGTGTTACTGACTTAAGCAACACATTAACTGACATTTTAGAAATTGTACCACTATGGGAACGGGCTAAACCAATTGTACAAGGGGTGCCAGAAGCTAACCCCTCAAGTGCAGACCCAGGTCGTTTAACGGGAAGAATTTACTTAGACCACGTTACTTTCCGCTACCGTGAAGATGGTCCGATGACCCTTGATGATGTCAGCATTAAAATAGAACCGGGTGAATTTGTTGCTTTTGTTGGTCCAAGTGGTAGCGGTAAATCAACTATATTTAGGTTGTTGTTAGGATTTGAGACACCTTTAAGCGGTACAGTTTATTACGACGGTCAAGACTTGTCAGGGTTAGATGTCCAAGCTGTAAGGCGCCAGTTAGGGGTAGTGTTGCAAAATGGTCGGATAAACTCCGGGCCAATATTTGATAATATTACTTGTGGAGCTTTAGTGACTTTAGATGAAGCTTGGGAAGCAGCACGCATGGCTGGATTTGCGGAAGATGTTGAGCAAATGCCAATGGGAATGCATACCGTTATTAGTGAGGGTGGTACAAACCTTTCCGGAGGACAACGACAAAGGTTATTGATTGCTCGCTCAATAGTATTAAGGCCAAAAATTATTCTGATGGATGAAGCTACGAGTGCGCTTGATAACCGTACACAAGCGATTGTTACTGAGAGTTTAGATAGGTTAAATGCTACGCGCGTAGTTATTGCTCACCGTTTAAGTACCGTTCGCAATGCTGACCGGATATATGTAATTGAAGCAGGTCGCTTGGTGGAATCAGGTAACTTTGAAGAGTTGATTCAACAAGGAGGTTTATTTGCTCGACTTGCCGCGCGGCAAATAGAATAGTGGTCTGTGTCATTAATTTTGGTGTGTTGTAGCATAGGCGTCCCGCCTGTGCGTCCGGTCAGGCGAGACGCCTAACCTACCAGAATTAATGACACGAACCACTAGTGTTCTGTGTCATTAATTTTGGGGTGTTCTCTCTTCCTTTGTGTCCTTTGTGCCTTTGTGGTTCTTTTTTCGTGCCATTCCCTTATTAAGGGGGGCTAGGGGGGATAAATTATGGTTTAATTGAAATTATTTTGATTAGAGGTTTACAACTTAATCTCGACTAATAATGTCTGGTAACCACAGAGATATTAATAGTATTAAAGAAACTACGACTAAGCCAACAGAAAATTGCATTGAATCATTCATGTCTAATCTTCCTATTTTCGATAATATTTATTTAAGATATAGTAATCCTAAACCATTTGTAAAAATTGCATGTTGTAGAAACGCGATTAATCGCGTCTCTACGTGGATATAATTTTTTACAACTTTTGAACAGTTTGCTATATTATATTACTTGTCTGCTTTGTTTTAAACAAAACATTGCCAATTCTTAACATAGCAGGTGCCTCTCGACCTTCTAGAACATTACTTATATCAACTGTGTATTTCTCTAACTCCTTATAAATATTTTCACCACCAACATATGCTAAAGACAACATCAACTCGATAGGGTCTTTAATTACAGATTTTTCGGCAGAAATAAGCCCTTTTGGCGCCAGCGAATAAATTTTATGAAAAGTCCGGTATTCTCCGCTACACATTAAGTATTCCCAGTCTCTATTCTTTTGAATTAGACTATAAAGACCTGAAGCTGTAATATAACTCAATAAATTAGCTAAAGGATTACGTCCTGAAGAAACTTTAATTGGTTTTTGAGAAAAATCGATATGCCATTTCTGAGAGCCATTAGGGAAAACTACTTCTATCTGGTAAATTACATCCCAGTTGCAATGCTCATCAAATAGTGACTCTAAATTATTTTGAATGAAGTTGGTTAATTTTACAGACAATTCTTCATTAATGGCTAATTCCATTAAATCAGTATCATAATTTTCTGAATTGCTATCTATTAATGTGTTTCCTAGGTTTACTGGAGAAAAATCTATAGTTTCTCTATCATTGACAACCATCTTTGCATATTGAGAGCTTGCCGTAAAATGAGAATATTCTCCGTTTTTAAAAGAAAGAATATCTCCTGGGTCTAGAACATATAACTTTTCGCTTAACTGGGGAAAAGTAGTTTTGATATCGTGACAAAATCTTTCTCTGGTTACTGGAAAAACTAGCTGATTTTGCCAAGCAG
>NZ_JBXXZH010000071.1:0-38716 GCF_059640475.1 Calothrix sp. CBUCES-K 9914 | reverse complement strand
CTCGTTCATCACAAAACCTATCGTTGACGTATGGGCGCCAACCTTAACTTGACACCAATGGCATCCTTGCCCGCTCCACAAGAAATTTACTAAGTTTACCTTCTCTTCCAAAAGCCCAGTGGTCGTGAAATTTTCGCCAAAGATGCCTAGTGGCAATTCTGTGCTTATAACATCATGCTGGGGGTAAAGTTCCGGGCAGTCCTAGAATTTCATCGCCGAGTTCGGCAGAAACACGCTCAACCACCGCCATGTCAGGCGCTTCTGTCTCAGAGAGCGTCCCCGCTTCTGCAACGAACCGAGCAAAGCCACTAGGCGCCGCTACGACCAACCCACGAGCTGGCTTATCACTCAACGCAGCGACAACATGAGGTGTGCCAACTGGAATCAGGAAGCTTTCACCAGCGTTTAGAACAATCTTGTTCCGACCAGCCCAAACCGTGAACTCCCCCTCTAGTACATAGAGTTGTTCGGAATAGCGCGTGTGGCGATGAGGAGGGGTTTGTGAGCCAGGTGGAAAATAGCCTTCGATCAAATCGTACTTACCTCCAGTTGTTGTGTGATCGGCAACGATTTTAAGTTGAGAGCCTAATAACCAAAAAGATTGTGCCGTTGAGTCAGCAGAGGCAGGTAGAGAAAAATAGACTGAAACACTCATCATTAAGCCAAACATTAACACAAATCGCTTCAAAAGTTTTTTCATTTTCATGGATTTATTCTCCTTAACAATACCTTCGCCAAAATTTTAGAACTGATTATCGTATAAGCTAGAGCTATACAAGATCGACAACTTATTGCAGTAATGTAGCCGGATAGAACTTACGCATACCAGAGACAGTAACGTGAAAGGTCGTGAGAAGAGGATTGAATTCAATAATATGCAATTGTCTCTAACTTTGTCGTCCACTGTGAGTTGAAACTTTTGCACAACACAATGGTTGATAAATCAATCCATCTCAAAATGGAAGATTGGCTGCAACTAAAGTTGGAATGCAAATTCAAATCCTAGTACAACAAGGCAAAAGTAAAAAGTAAAAAGGCAAAAGAAAGAAAGTATATTTTACAAGCTTTCCAGCTATTTTTAATGGTAGCTTTATTTCCGCCGTTATGTACTAGTACAATTTGTTTTACCGCCTTAGCGCTGTTCGAGGATTGCCAAAGCAAGCCATTTCAATGCTTTCGTCGTAACTATCTTTGAATTTATACTTCAAATCAGCAACGCTTGTACTATAGTTGGATTCAACCTTCCATTTTCAGATGGAGTGATTTATTAATCGCTCTATTGGGAAAAAGTTTAAACTTTGAGTGGATGACTTTTTAGAGTTAGTTACCTATATTGAATAAAACGCACGCAAAAACCGCTGAAAGAATCGATGGAAGCGATTTTGAGCTTCAACTGCTCCGAAGGACGGTACAGGCGCCTGCTTGCCAATAATCAATTCCAATTCAGGGATAACATCAATAATGATTTGTCCATTACTTTCCAACGCAGTGAGCAGCCGAGATCGCTACTGTTGCGTTTGAAGGCGCCTTTTAATTTAAGTGCTGTTTCAAAAGAGCATGTTTTTGACCGATTCTGTTACTTGTATTGACATCACACGTGGCACCCAAAATATTACCAATAACTCAATTTACTACAAAACGGTACAACTGCCGATGCCAATCACTCATTTTTGTATGATAATAATCATGGCTATTAAAAGCTAATTATTTTATTTTTTGGGAGTCCCTATTCTTGTATCAAAAATGTTGTTAATTGCTCCATTTGCTGATTTTGCTTTTGTACCAGCTTAATAAGTTCTGCAATTTCCTCCGCTTTTAGAAGCGTGATTTTATCGTGTAAAAGTTCAATTTCCAATTCAGCTTTCATATTAATTTCATAATCGTGTTTAGCTTCTTGTCGGTCAATCGCAGCTTGCCGATTTTGGCTCATTATAATAATGGGGGCGGCATAAGCAGCTTGAAACGAAAGCATTAAATTCAGCAGGATAAACGGATAAGGGTCTCAATGTCTAACCACGGCAACAACATTCAAAATCACCCAAACTGTCAGAAAGCAGCTTTGAGCAATGATGAAACGCCAAGAACCCATAACGGTGGCAACCTGATCAGCAAGGCGCTCTCCGAAAGACAAACGCAGCTTAGGTGGATTTTGAGCGGGACCTTGCTCCCGCAACTTCAACAACAGTTGATATTCGTCTGGAGTAACTTGAGTGCGTATGGGTTTATAGTTCATCTTACATCTTGCACCTGCTTGCTTATTGAGAATGATAAAGCTTGTAATGCTTATTTTTGCGTAGGGTGGGCACTGCTAGCCCTGTCAAGGTGAGCATGAGTACTACCCATTTATAAGGGTTTTAGCCTTTCACTGATTAAAATTTGAAAGCAAAAAACAAAATTTGCGCTCAATTTTATATTTCAGGGTTGGGGGTACAACGTAAAAATAAGGCTTCCAGCTAGTACGCAAGTGGTACACCTTGACAGGGCTAGGTGGGCACTGCCCACCTTACCCTTATTGATAAGAAAATTATTGAGGATCATCCAAAATTGAACTGTATGCTTGTGGCTCTTGAGTGCGGTGTTGCATGTACTCCCGTCGAGCCTTTGCTATCTCCTGATAAACCTTTTTGCGAGCTAAATTGAGACCACCTAAAGGTGCGTGTTCAGGTCGCGTATGCCAGGGCGTAAACGATAGTCCCTCATCCAGCCGCTTGCGCTCCTCGAAGTCAAATTTTTGAGATGGAATTTTGATGGTAGCAAGCTTGATAAACGGTGAGTCCTTCTCTTCCCACTCTTGCATCGGGTTTTCAATAGGAGTTTTCTCATCGTTGAGATAAAGTTGCACTAAGAAGTCAAAAGTTACATCTTTACCATCTTCCGTCAGGTGTTTAACAATTGCCTCACGCAAATAATTGTCAGAATTGGGTATTGAACCAGAAGTATCTAAGGAGTGAGGTTTTACGGAAAACTTAATGGACTGAGAGCCGAGTTGATAGGGTGTAGTACTCCAATATTGAATGAGCAATGGATTTGCAACTTTTTTGCTAGCAATAGTTTTGATAACTTCAAAAGTGGGTTGTAGTGATTGTAGTGCTTCTGTATCTGCCTGACCTACGCTGGCTTTCGTAAGGTTGGCAAATCCCTGAGCATCGCGCACAATGAAAATTGGATGATTAATCAGCAGAAAGTCTTGGGTTTCCTTTTCATCATCCAGCACCTTTTCACCATCTACATCCAGAAGTTTAATGGCAATTGCCCGAATATCGGGATCGTTATCCGACTTAAACTTACCGCGTTTTTCTGCTTCGGAAGCATTGGAGAACCTTATCCAAGCTGAATAGGTTTTAGGCTGGGCAAAGATACCCACCTGCAAAGATTCGGGAATATTATCCTCAATTTTAAATTCTCCCCAAACTAAGGCGTGGCTTTTAGGATGGTCTTTTCGCAAACCTGGACTCTTATGGGCTTGAACATCGAGATCAATGTTTAAGATCGTATCGGTCGCCGCTTCCTGTGCGGCAGCAGATAAGTTAGAATGGCTCATCGGTCTTCATCCTTGTATTACAAGATAGTGCAAATATTTATCAATCTGTCCAGTTAGACTCACAAATAATCTTAACTGTAAACCCATCAACTTTTTCTACAAGCTTGCCGCATTAAAAGATTGTTGTTTTTATACACCTCTAAAGTTCCAGACTGCTTACTATCTAGCGTGCCGTCCCACACCCAATATTCATAATTGCGATTCCTAAATCTATAAACTCGAACTCCTTCTGTAGCTTGGCTAGTTCCTTTGCCCAAAGCCAAATTACCGTAGGAACTTGTAGAGCGGTACAAAAGTTCGCCTTTATAATGCTTTTTCCAAACATCTATATTGTATCCACCTTGGCATTTCAGATTGAGGATTAAGTCAGCAGTAGAATCGGCAGAAGCTCTTAAGGACAAATTAGCTGAAACACAGGTTGTGAGAGCAAGAAGTAACGTGAATCTTTTTAAGAATGTTTTCATAGTTTTTCCTTTCCTTAACTAATTTTTACAAGTTGCCACAGAATCGTCATGAGAATTTGTTCTCCAAATATCTCCTAAAGTTGAAAATTTTTACCCTGGCAAGTCTGAGCGGGATTGATAGCACCAGTGATGAATTGAGCGACTCCAGAGACCATGAAAGTTTTGATACAAAAACCAGGTATTGCTAACTAAATCCAGAATGGCAATTAATACCCAAACTGCCAATGTTACCATTGTAGGCAGGCTGAGGTCGGGAAAACTATTTTGTAATTCAACAATGCCGAATAGCAACAAAAATAGCAGCGAAACACCAAGTAGAAAGGATAATCGAGCGATTGCAATAATAAACCTTCCCATCTCTAAAATGCGGTTGTAGAGCGTTCCAAATCCCTCAATAATTTCCTCCATGTTGTTGAGAACCAGCAGAATTTGTTGTAGGTGCAGACGGTCTGCTAAAGAAAGTTGCTGTTGTTTTTCAACCCATTCATGTTTGAATTTTGCCAATATAATTTCTATAGCTGTTTGTTCGTCGCTAGTAATAGATGACCAAATTGGAAAATCCTTCATTTGCAGAAGAACTATATTGTTAATTACCTCCACTAACATTTCGTCAAACACACCTAATTCGGCAGGAAGTATCTGGGTCAGATGGATTAATCGTTCAATTTGCATTTGCAAGGCACGGTAATCATCGAATCGCCTTTGAGCAATTAACTGGCTTGTCACTGTCAAAAAAACAATCAAAACTCCTAGTAATGAAGCCAGAGATTGTGCAACAGCAGAGAAAAATTCTATCGCAACTTGTCGCTTTACTATCAACCAAGAAGTAGGGTTCTGGATAGTAAATATCAACATCACTACAAACAAAATTCCCATGAGCCATAGCTGATAGCGAATTAAAGCAGTGGCACAGACTCGTACTAGAGGAGTATTGCTAAGTTGAACTAAGCGTTGGAGTCTTCGCAGTGTTTCAGAACTATACAATGATTGGGTTTTTTGGGGCGCCATGATTTGAGGATCAGGTTAAAGAGAAGATTTGAAGTTGAGACTTTAGCCTCTCTTATTACTGAGGTGTACAACTTTGACTCAGAAAGGAGCGACCGTTCTTAGACACCTCTAACACTCCTTGCTGTTGGTGATCTGCCTTACCCCCAAGCACTTGATATTCATAGTCACCATTTTTAAACTTATACACTTGAGCAGACCCTGTATTTTCTCCAGTTCCTTTTCCCAAACTCAAATTTCCTAGAGGTCCCATACCACGATAGAGAAGTTCGCCCGAATTATACCTTTTCCAAATATTAACGGTGTACTCACTTTGACACTTTAAACTGAGTAACAAGTCAGCCGTCGAGTCAGCAGAGGCAGGTAGAGAAAAATAGCCTGAAACACTAGTCATTAAGCCAAGCAGTAGCACAAATCGATTCAAAAGTGTTTTCATAGTTTCTTGTTGTTTTGATGGTTCACTAAATGAAACTCAACGTCTTTCAGATCGCGCAGCAAGATGTACTTAGTAGAAACTCAAATTTGTGCCATACCACCATCGACAAACAACTCGATGCCGTTCACAAAGCTACTGTCATCTGAAGCAAGAAAGACAACAGCTTTGGCTATCTCATCGGGCGTGCCTACTCTCAAGAGCGGGATAATGCTGGCTTGGCTGTCCACGAATTCCTGTAATTGCTCATCATTCAGTCCGAAGTGATCGTAACCAGGAGTTGGAACCACGCCAGGACTAATGGCGTTCACCCGGATCTGGCGTTGTTTGAGGTCAAGTATCCAATTTCGGGCAAACGATCGCACGGCAGCTTTAGTAGCACTGTAAACGCTGAACGCTGGGGTGCCTTTGATAGAAGTGGTCGAGGCGTTCAAAATGATGGAAGCGCTGTCTGGCAACAGAGGCAGTGCCTTCTGCACAGTGAACAGCAGACCTTTGACGTTCGTGTTGAACGTTTTGTCAAAGTGTTCTTCAGTGATTGATCCGAGTGGGGCGATTTCGCCAATGCCAGCATTGGCGAAGAGTACATCCAGGCGTCCTTGCTCTTGCTTAATCGTGGCGAACAAGCGATCAAGGTCTGCCAGTTTGGAGACATCGCTTTGAACACCAGTAACATTTTTACCGATCTCACCGATCGCTTTTACGGCAGCATCAAGTTCAGTTTGACGACGACCTGTGATAAAAACATAGGCGCCTTCTTTTACAAAGCGTTTGGCAGTGGCAAGACCGATGCCACTGTTGCCGCCAGTGACAAGAGCAACTTTTCCTTCTAATTTTCTCATAATGGTGAATCTTCTAGTTGTTGAGTTTGTTTCGAGATATAGCTGACTTGTGTGTTTGCCCTTGCTGCCTACAACTTTGAAAACAACATATTTAACCCTTCGGTCATTGTAGGATGAGTCAAAATGGAATCGCGCAAAACGGTGTAGGGCATCTGAGCCAACATTACCATCTGCACCGTTGAAATAACTTCGCCTGCTGCGTGACAAAAGAGGGTACACCCTAAAATCTGCAAAGTTTCAGTATTTACAATTGCCTTCATCAGCCCATCAGTTTGACCCGACGTTTTCGCGCGCGGAATAGCTGACGCATCTAGTTTTGCGACTCGTATAGCATACCCTTGTTGCTGCGCTTCGGTTTCAGTCAAACCCACATGAGCCAGTTCTGGATCAATAAATAGACAGGATGGAATTAAGCGATCGTTCCTGTTGCGGTTGCCACCATCAATTAAATTCGCTTTGATAATGCGATAATCGTCGAGCGACAAGTGGGTATATTGGGGTCCTCCATTGATATCGCCTAACGCCCAAATTCCTGGTATGTTTGTCTCTAGTCGCTCATTGACTGGAATAAATCCGCGCGCATCGGTTGTTACACCAGCGGCGCCTAAATTTAAGCTATCAGCAGTAGTAGCACGACCAACAGCAACTAGTAAATGCGAACCCTGAAGGTTGATTTTACGGTCAGCAACCTGAAGTTTTAGTTCGGTAGCATTGCCACGTTCAACCCTTAACACTTTTGTTTTTAGCAAAAATTCAATACCGTCTCGTTCCAATAGTGCTTGCACCGCGCGCGCAATATCTGAATCTTGATGTGACAAAATTTGTTCACTTTGCCCAATAACAGTGACACGAGAACCAAACCGTCTAAACATTTGGGCAAACTCTAAACCAATGTAACCACTACCAAGAACAATTAAATGCTCAGGCAACTGTTCTAGTTCCATAATTGACTCACTGGTCAAAAACCCAGCTTCTTTGAGTCCTGGTACAGATGGAATCAACGGTTGCGTACCTGTATTGATAAAGAAGCGTTCAGCTGTAAGTAACCGAGTGGCGCCATCAGTTGTTGTTACTTCAATTGTTTTAGGAGCAACAAACCGCCCCGTTCCAATCATTAATTCGTGACCCAGAGCAGTTTCTAAGTTGTGCAAGTTCATTTCACGCAAGGACTGCACAACCGTTCGTTTACGTTGGATTACACCTGCTAAATCAACGCTAGATGGATTAACATTAACACCATAAGCAGCACTATTTCGCACTATATTGGCAACATTGGCACTCGCTACCATCGTTTTAGTGGGAATGCAGGCGAGATTAATACACCCACCACCAATCATGTTTAAGCTACGTTCAACCAAAGCAGTTTTACGTCCGTCAGCTACCAATGCAGGCGCCAGTGTTTTACCCGCTTTACCGCCGCCTATAATAATATCGTCGTAGTATTCAGGGTTCATTTACATCTCCTCACTCGTTTGAAGTTTAGTCATTAATTCAAAGAGGTTCTATAAGTTATTCTCAACTTCGGTTGGTAAGAGATAAGCTGTGCCTTGAATTTCATAAATCAAAGCGGTATCATTAGCGCCTCTCATTTGAGTCACAAGCTTATGTAGGTCGCTATGTAAATTTGTGCTATGTGTGCAGAAATGCTAGATTTTCCAACTGTGCCCAGCGTAGTCTTTGTGGTAATTATGTTTACCACAGAGACCATGAGAGAGTAGAGGGGGAATTAAGCGAGAATTCTTTCTTGTGGTTGCTGTGAGTAACCAACGGCTTCCTGCGCTTGTTGTAGAACGCAACCTGCGGTTTTAATTAAATCGGCGCCAAATTCGCCGATCATGATGGTAGGCGCATTAGTATGTCCTGTGATTAGAGTTGGCATAATTGATGCATCGATAACACGCAACCCTTCAACTCCATGTACCCGTAATTCAGGGTCTACAACTGCCATTGAGTCAGTCCCCATTTTGCAAGTGCCCACAGGATGAAACACAGTACCGCACGTTTCCCGGATGTAGGCTTCGAGTGCTTCATCGCTAGTTACGTCAGCACCAGGAGCGACTTCCCTACCTCGGAATTCATCAAAGGCATTGGTTTGAAACAATTGGCGCATTAATTTAATCGCCTCAACTAGCTTTTGTACATCGGATTGACTTTGCAGATAGTTGATTTGAATTTGAGGTGTATCTTTAGGATCGGGCGAACGCAAAGTGACACTACCAATATTTTCGGGATGGTTCAAAACTACTAGACCCGTAAATCCCAAACCAGAGTTGGGATAGCCAGGTGGTGCCCACAGAATTGGACCAAAGACTAATTCTAAATCTGGCGCCGCTTCGAGATTACCCTTGCTATGCAAAAATAATCCAGTTTCAGCAATTCCATTACTAGTGTTTGCCGTGTGTAAATCCTGAGTTGCCTCGTATGGCACAGCAACCAAAATATGGTCTCGCAGGTTTTGACCGACACCTGGCAAGTCAACGACGACAGGAATACTTAATGCTTGCAGGTGTTCAAAATTACCAATGCCGGAAAGCATCAGTAACTTAGGCGAATCGAAGGCGCCAGCACTGATAATGACTTCGGAGTTGACATTAACCTGGTGCAGCATTCCATTGTGCGCGTATTCTACCCCAATGGTACGGGTACCCTCAAACAACAACCGAGTCACTATGGCTCCTGTCCGAGTTGTCAAATTGGGACGTTGGAGAATGGGTAGAAGGAATGCATTTGCACTACTATGTCGTTTACCGTCCTTGACAGTAAACTGAAAAGGTCCTACACCTTCCTGCTGCCAGAACATTTGCACTGCCTTCTCGACGAATTCGAGTATTAAGTTCTGCTGCCGCACTCATTGACTCACTGGTATAAGTTTTAGGTAAAGCAGTAAGTTGTTCGATTACTACTTCTGGTTGGGTATCTTTAATGGCAACTTGAACAGCATCCGCATCGAATACATCCGCAATTACTGGTTCTACACCTTGTTCTTCTAAAGTCTTGGCTCTTTCTTGTGAATGAGTTAAAGCTACAATATCGTGCCCTTTCTTAATTAATTGTGCAATCAGCGGACGACCAATTACTCCCGTTGCACCAGCAACAAAAACTTTCATTTGTGAACCTCCTTTCATATTTACAAAAGTGCAGCATTCATCGCATCAGTATCAATGTAAACCTCTAACCTAACTATCTTTTCCTCCTTAACTGTCCAGACATGAGCCAAGTTACAACTGAACTGTTTTCCAGTTTGCTTGGTAACGCCACTCGTCTTGCCAATTGCCAAAGTTTGATCACCCGCTGGAATGTAGTAAGATATTTCGACTGAAGAATCAATTAACCCAGAAAACTTGGAGAAAAAATCTTTGCTTTGATCAAAGCCACGATAATAACCACCCCAAGGAAGTTTTTCAGTTTGATAAAACTCAACGTTAGAGGACATTAGAGAAAAATAACTGGGAATATCTTTTTTGTTTAGGTAAGTGTAAGCTCGCTTTATAATTTCTAAAGAATTCATTTGCATCCTTTCCCTATTCTAGAAATTAGTCTCTCTATTAGGGAATGGGTATAAGCAAAATCAAATTATGCAATAGGTAAGAATTTCAAGAAAATATTAGCAAGAAAGCAAGATTTTCTTCTGATTTCAAAGCATGTCGCGTTCCTGACGGCATTGAGACAAAAACACCAGGTTCTAAGAAAACTTCTTTACCTTCTAATACAAGAGTACCTTTTCCTGCTATGACTGTAATAACTGCGTTGCGATTTGTGTTGTGTTCAGCCATGTTTGTACCTGTGGCAATGCATATTAGGTTGTACTGGCTATTGTTATCTTTGAATAGAACTTTGCTGAAAACTTGATTGCTTGGATATTCACATTGTTCTTGCAATTGAGTGTACCAAGCATTGCGTTCGTGTGTTAATGTCATGATATTTTCCCTTCATTGCTTTGTAGGGATGTTGATAGTTTCATGTCGTCTGGCGCCGTTTGTGTTGTGCTTGATGCGACTAGTAGTGTGTGTGGACTCTTAAATGTAATCCGTGCCTCTGGTTTTTGACAGGCTACCATTGTTTTAACATGTTCACACTCATCATCACGGATGTTGACGAATACATCATATAAGTTGTCAACTTTGGGGCGCCGTGTTTCGGGAATTGTACCTGTTTGAAATTCATCGAACATATATAAATCACCATCACGGTAGTAATTAATTGCTACCTGTGGCGCCGCTTGTAACTTTAAGTCTTCTCCACGCTCAGACAGAAATGTATCATAGGTGTGATAAGCATGTTCTTCAATCAGTTCCATCATGTAGTAAGCATATTTAGGTAGAACTGCGTACAAAGGTGCAACTACCCAGTAATAAGCTACAGCTAAATGTTGAGCAATAAAACGGTCTATCCAACGGTTATTGCCTCCAAGCGATTCCATTATTAATAAATGGTGCAGTTCGTTCCAAGTCTCGGAAAAGTGAACTTTTAACCAATCCGCTTTACGCCAATACCCAAGAGTCTCATATAAATGTAATACCGACAAATAAGCAAAGTAAGGAACGCGCGCTATGGTTTCTAAAACCCAAAAGCGCGGATAGGGACGATTACGATAAACTACATCGGTTAGGAATACTAAAGAACTAACAATAGCACGAATGATAAGTTTCATGGTGTCTCCTTTCAAATTTAATAAATGTTGCGTTTAATAAACCTCTATAAGGGAATGGGTATAAGCAACATCAACTTATGCAAAGCCTGGGATTAAAATAATCAGATTCTCGAACTGATGTACAAAAAATTAGTTACGGCATTTTTCTGTAAAACTGCATAAATTGAAATTGTGGCACCTTATTACATATTAGAGCCAAATGAATTCTGAATCATCACGCATGGATTCACAAAAATCGGCATATATACAAACAAGGAGAAAACTATGTTTAAGTTCAACAAACAACTGACTGCCTTAGCACTTTTAACAGTTACTTCAGTTGGAGGTACTATCTTAACAGTTACAAATGCTCAAGCTCAATCAGGAACTGTTAAAGACGTAACTTTGTGGGATAGACCTAACCGTCAAGGCGCCTCGTTTGAAAGTAATCAAGGGGTTGCTGATTTGAGCAAAGTTGGATTTAATAATAGAGCCTCATCTGTTGCTGTAAATAACGGTCAAAAGTGGAGATTTTATAGAGATAAAAACTTTAAAGGTCCATTTATTGAAATTGGACCAGATGAATTTCGTGGAAACCTTGGAAAGTTCGACCATCAAATCTCATCTTTTAGATCAGTTAAGTAGCACAGACATTAGAGCGTCTATGTTAAATTTCTGACGCGCGTAATTCAACAACAGAATTACAAAACCACCATAGAGACGTTACATATAACGTCTCTACAATATAATAATTAACCATCCGTTACATCCGTTACATCCGTTGCCAAGTTTATTTCCGCTTTTCAATTACTACCCGTACTATCGCACTAGTAGCAAGGATGGCTAATAAAGATGGAACTAAAGGAACCCAGGCGCCTTGTATTAATAAACCGAGACAAACTCCAGATAATATAATAACTGTAACGCTTACAGCAATTCCAAAACTTAGCGCTGACCGAAAACGCCAAGAGATTATACCTCCTACTATAGCCCAATACCAAATCCATAGTGATTCACCCCATTTCGACCAAAACCATAATAATGGTCGCTTATCTAATGTTGCACTCAAAATTTGGCTGACCATGTGCGCTTGTATCACTATTCCTGACATCTCCTTATAAGGTACTTCTCTAGCACTATAAGGTGTAGACAAATAATCGCGAAAACTTTCCGCTACCGTGCCAATTAGTACAATTTTATTTTTAACTAATTCAGGCGCCACTTTATGATTCAAAACATCTGTCAAGGTAACTGTTGGTGCAACTGGAAAAGACGAGCGCCAATTTAACATGACTTGATGACCTAAATTATCAAGTTTGTGATATCCTCCAACGTTTTCTTCTAGGTTTTTAAATAGAACATTACCGAACTGCCAATTTTTTTCTGGGGTGAGTACAGGTTCAATACCCTGCGATGCTAAATAAATACTTGCTAATCGAAAATTTAGAGATTTGTCTGTATTACAAGGTGATATCGGCGCCATTGCGAGTAATTGGCGCCGAAGAATATTATCATCATCAACAACAGCATCGCTAAAACCCAAACGTTGGTTTGGAACTTCTGGTGGTGGACGAACACCAGCGCTCTTGTCTTCTTTACTTACTTTGCAAACAACAATTAGCTTGTTATTCTGTCGCAAAGTCTTAGTTAAATCTACAAATTCTGACTTAACAGGATTTTCACGGTAAATATCCAAACCAATAGCACGGGGTTGCCACTGTTCCAAAGAAGCCAAAAGTTGTGCCAATGCTTTATCACTTAGAGATGCTGAACCTCTTTCTTGTGTAGGTTGAGACTGAACATCACTATCCGTAACGGCAACAATTAAAATACGATTATCAGGTGCTTCTGTTGGACGTAATCTAATTAAACTATCAAAAGCAGAAAGTTCATACAATTGTAGTATACCCAAAGAACGTATCACAATAACTAAAATGGTAATTATGATACTCATTTTGGCAACTAATGGTAAAGCTTGCTTATATTTTAAAGTTTGACGAGTGCTATCACTATTGATTTTTGTCCATAGAAGTGGCGCCTCTGAAGGATTTTGACATACTACAGGTAGCCAACTAGCGCAGGGAAATTTGTTTTCCAAACCCTGCAATTTTTCCCTAGCTTGCCGTACAGAATAGTAAAAATCCTCACCATCAGCAAAAACTTCTAAAAAATGCTTTAAAAATTCATGAGCTACAAAGTCTGGTATTCCCTCACGCATGGCAATTACTTGAGGAATATGTAAAGATGCTAGCTGTGGAAATAAACCTAAACCATCACACGAGTTAAATATCGCCAAACTTAAACTGCGTCCTTGGGTACGTCGAGTTCCGCGCGGTGCAATAGCAGCTTTGAGTGCATTCCTTAATTGAGAAATTGTTAAACTCTCGCTCTTGTTTATGTAAATTCTCCCCGTTTGACTTTCACCTTGACTGGAACTATGTCCTGCAAAAAAAAGAATATCCCAACCGTATTTATCCCATAACCATTTGTCTAATTCTTGACGATTTGGTTCTACTAAAAAAACTATCTCTGTATTTGGAAGTTGTTCAAGTATTGCTCGGTCTTTAGTAAGGTCAATGCCTTTACTGTTACCCAATATTGCTAAAATCCTAACTTTGTTAATTAGGCGCCTTGGCGATACATTAACGCGGTCAAATTCATGTGTACTTAAACACACTTCACTTGATTGATAGTCCTCAAAAAAATCCCACAGATGCCAAGGAATACGTCGTACTTGCTCACACTCAGTCTGAATAACTACTCTTATATCATCAGTAGGAGCTAACTTGGTACGTAATTTTTGGTCAATTGGACGAAAAATTTTGGACTTTAGCCAGATATTGATGCTATTTTGTAGTTCGTTACATAACTTAGTAAATTCAATCGAAGAAACATTAGTTACATCTTCAAGCTCAATTTCAATATTCTCCTCAATTTCCATGCGCCTTTGCCAACCAGGAACTTTATAAGGAGTTTCATAAAGCAAGTGATAAAGTAATTGCCAATTTCGATAAAGTTCTGCAAGCTGCGGTGCGGCAGGTAAACTACCTGTAAACTGTACGGGTAAAGCGATATTATCATCCCACAGTTGAACTGTAACAACAGGGAAACCTGTTTTGATGTCACCTTGTCCCAAGTTGAATACAACTAACTTACTCATTGTTGTTAGGTTACAGGCTTTTCAAGTAAAAACTCTTCTTTGATACTAACATCATCAAGAGCTACTTCGATACTAAAGCGATTGCCATAAGTTGATTTAAATCGCTTTAATTGGATATAATGGTCATGGCTTCTAGATTGCACGGATTGAAGCTTTTTACCCGATTGTGATAGCAAAATTAGTTTTAAATTGCTTGGCAAGTAGATATCCTCGCTTGTTGGATGTAATTGCGCGCGAATACTCACTTTCTCATCATCCTCCGGTGTCAAAGCAATTAATAAAACTACACCCTTCCCTTCGACTTGCATTCCTAAATCTATTACTTTTGCTCCCGCAACACGAATCTCATTAAATCCAGAATTATTTCTAAAGCTTATAGCAAATGGCGCCTCATCTAAATCTAATAACGTTTCCACAGATTGCCAAGCATTATGGAAAATATTTTCAAACCATTGACTCAAATGATTTATATTTAAAGTATCATTTGAAACATGAACTTTGGCTAATTGTAATTTTTCTTGTGGACATATTCTCTGCTGATAAAGCCTTTGCCTATTTTCCTTAGACGCAATAATTGGCACCCACTCTGAAAATGGTACATTTAAACGAGGTGAATACGTCGTTGGTGTACTTAAATTTGCTAACACCTCTTCGGTTCGCGCGGGAGATAAAGTCAAATTGGATACAGTAAATAAAGAATTTAGCTTTAATGTTTGATTTTCAAGATTTAAATCAGGATTTAAACATGATACCCACATCACATTCAAGTCGGTAATTAAATCATCTCCATCCAGAACATAAGTTCTATCCATTGGTTCATATCTAGCTTGCTGTTTAATTTGTTCATAGCTAGCATAACCCCAAACTCTCAACCAGTTCTCCGCTAAGTTTATCTGTACCGCTAGATAATAATTAGCTGCCATGTTCAGAATATCAACCAATTCTTGCTGAATTTTAAACTGTTGAACACAAGATTTTTCACAAACAATTAGATATAATCGTTTACGACCAAAACTTAACCCTGTACCATTTAAAATTTCCCAGTAAGAAGGTAATTCACTCTTGGGACAAAAAAGCTGAAGACTTTCATGCAAATCCTTATCTTCTTTTAACCAAGATTCCAAAGCATCTAAACATAGATTATGAAGATAAGCGTTCCTTTGTGCAATCGCGTTAGAATAGGACTGAGAACAGGTAAGCTCCCATGCTTGCTGTTTTTTTTCGGGTGACAGTTCTACCCATATTTGTTCCGAATAAATTGTTGCTAATTTATCTAAATTTAACGTCATTTGACTTAATCCTTAATTCTTCAATAAATTATAACTAAATATATAAACACTTGTCTATAAATTCAGTTAGCTTCTTTTTTACAAATCCAAGAGAATTTGTTTTGAGATGCATCTTTTTTTCTAGATCATTTTGAAAAGCAATCTGTAATGATTCTCCTTCACTAAAACATAAGTTTGATATTTCTGAGTCATTTTTACTCGCACCGATTAAAACTCCTTGTTTGTAATTCAATTCATTTCTGATTTTTTCTAGTAAACTAAGCAATTTTTTTTGACAATATAATTGTAAACAATGTATTAATGATTCTTGAATTAATTCCATATTTTTGTCATCAGTAATTAAATTTTCCGGATTGGTATAATTCCATTCATTAATAAAGTTTTTCAATAAAAGCTTACTTGTTTTACCCAATTGACGAGCAATCTGATACTGTTTTTGAAATTCCGGATATTTATCCTTTAATACCATTGCTATTTCTGTCTGGGTTAAATTTAACCCCAACCAAAGCTTAAACATTATTTGACTAACTTCAGAAAACTCTGTAAATAATTTAGAAGTAAGTACGTATATATCATTTCTTTCCTCTTGCTCTATTACTACATCTAAAGGATTTGCTCTAAAGTCTACAATGTTTTCGTCTCTATCTTCTAAAGGCAAAAAACGTTTAGTTCGGTATTCACGAGCTAGTCGAATACAAGTTAAGAGCATTTCTTGAATTTGTTCTGACGTTGCTATTTGTGTATTTAAATTCAATTGATTACATCGCTGATTATAATATAATGCAATATCTTCTAGCTGTTTCTGATTGGGTTTTCCTAAACTACGACCCGATAAACCATCAGATGGGTGATAAATTTCATCAAAGCATTGACAAACTAAGCAATATAAGTTAACTTGTTCTTGATTAATACCTGCTGACAATAAACATTCTTTTAACTCTTTATTACTTAAATCCTTGAGAAGAGCGTAATCAGAGAACTTAATTCTTTTAGCTTCAACGTCTTGTTGATAAATTTGGTTTTTTACGGCACGAATTATTGCTGTTCTTGCATAAGCTTCTATATTAGTGTGAGAATATTCAAAATTAAAACTTTTTAAAATTTTGGTTGGTGGATTTGCAGCAGTGTTACCAATTTGAAAATAGTCTTCAAGTGAGTATTTATGTCTCAAAAATATAAACTTGCGGTATAATGTTTGAGCAGTCCAAAGACAAGCTTCTTGTAAATAAGCTGCTAAATGTTTTCCAGCCATTGCAGAAGATAATGTTGCTTCTTGTATTTGTGTATTCTGAATGGGGGTTATTTCTTTAGCAACTTTTAAGAAATAGCGTGCCCAAAAATCTGCTTGAGCTTCTAAATTCGATTCAACTATAAATTTCATTCTTCGCTCAAGTCTTGGTTCAGCGTGCCAAAGTAAATGCTTGTGACGATTTTTATCCTCAAAGCTAAGAAAAGTTGAAAATTTTTGAATTATATCTTCACGTTTCTTCATGAACTTTCATCCCTTGTCGCTACTGTATAGAAGTCAGAACCAGCAAAGCTCCTTTTGTAGACTCCTATCTAGTTATGGGCGCCATGACTTGTCAATTATGCAATGAGCGGTAGGGTGTGTGACGCAACGAAAAAACTTCAACGTAGAAATAAGACTTGTAGCGTCACGCACCGACTGGTGGTTATTTCATTTTACTGGGGCTATAATTTACATCCATCAGTAAGAGCGTCCAAACATGTGTTCTCTGTGTCTCAATAGTGATAATATTTACCACAAAGGCACAGAGAACGCAAAGAGGAAAGCTTGACAGTATTTTACAAGGCGCCTAAAAAAAATATGAATATCCCAGATAGTGCTGACATAGTTACTGAGCATAGAGAAATTGTCAAACAAGTTATTCTCTACCATGCCAGTTTAATACCGAGAAGCAAAACCATAGAGGTCGAAACAAAATTTGATGACTCTAATAACCAGTACGCACTTGTACAAACTGGCTGGAAGAAGGGACGAGAAATAAACAAGATTTTAATTCTAGTTTATCTAACAGGTAAGGGCGTTGAGATTAGAGTCGATAAAACGAGGAAGAAAATTGCTAAAGATTTAATTAGACAAGGTGTAAACAAAGATTATATTGCTTTACCAAGAAGGTTTTTGAATAATTCCGTTCTGAACCCAGTTAATCCATCAATACCAGGCGCCGATTATGCTTTTTCCAGTAAATCGGGTAGAATAGCTATATATATAGTATTTTTCTTGTTTCTTCTGATTACCGGAATTGTTTTATCTCTACTATTAAGATATAATTCTACGCTTGATAAGTTTAGCTTTTTTGGAGTTAGTATTGTTTTAGCGTTTGGTGCAATATTAAGTTTAATAACTTGGACGATTCTTGATAATCTTCCTAACCAATTAACTTTGCTTACAGAGTTTAATTATCAAGAAGCGACACGTTTATCAGACAGTCAAAAGAAAGTCAAGCCTTCTTGGGATATATTTACAGCATTACTTACAGCTTATTTTAACCGCAATCTTCAACAGGTAGATTGGATTTTTAGACTCAGCCTCATTACGATGCTTTGTGGGTTTGGGTTGGTGGCAGTAACTATTGCACTTGTATATCAAAAGCCTAGTTTAACTTTAATTCTAGTTGGCAGTATCAGCGGCGGCATTACACAATCTATTAGCGTTATCTTTCTATTTATATACAGGTCAAGCATTATTCAAGCTAATAGACATGTTCAAACGCTGAGTATAACTAATTATATTGGCATGGCGATGCGATTATTGGACGAAATTAATGTTCAAGATTCGGAGTCTTTAAGTAAATTAACAGAAATCAAGCTTGAAATCGCTAAGTTACTTATCGTAAATGCTCAGGAGATGCAAAAAGCTAATGAGACGCAGCTTAGAAGACGACGTAGGCGCCGGGTTATTTAACCAGTGAGTTTTGAAGCACTGACATTTAAGCACTGATATTTAAGCACTAAAGTGCTTACTACAAATTATTAAAAATTTTTCATAAACCTTTCATAGACATTTCATACATTTTGTTAAAAATTGTATCGGGATAGTAAGGGTTAACTGTGTAGAGGAAGGAGGGATGCACTATGAGTCCGAAAGAGTTTGAGATTGTTACAGATACACAAGCTACTTTTGAGGATGAGCATATCAGTGATGATTATACTCCAACTCGAAAACCTTGGCTTGGAGTTTTACTGGCAGGACTGGTTATCGGTGCCGGCGTTATTGGTTGGCGAGTATTAACACCACGGTATATTTACGCGATGTTGCTCAAATACAGATGGGTCGTAAACCTCAAGATAGTGCGTTGTTATTTAATGATAATCCCACTGTAGCTATTGGTATTATTCGCCGTATTGGCGCCAATGTTGCAGAAGTTGCTAAAGGTGTACGTGCGGCAATTAAAGAATTAGAAGCTCAATTTGACCGCGCGGGTGTACCCCTTACTCTCGGCTCTTGCGTACTTAGCGTGCTAAAAAAGTTGAAAAATAAGCTTAAAACTTTTATAAGGCTTATATTACAGCCATTATTAACTACAAGGAAGGTATCCTGGTTAGAAATTTGGGTTATAAGCACCTGTAAGCCTTGATTTTAAAGGAAAGTTATCGACTGTAATTAAAAATTAGCACGCTAAGAACGAAAGAACCGGTTCGCTTGCTTTATCTGACAAAACAGTTCCGCACCCTACATTTATGCCACGAATAAAGGGTGTGGTCTGGCGATGCCGTAACCCTGTACGTAGTCAACTCCTATTGCTTTGAGTGTTTCTAATATCTCCTGATTTTCTACATATTCGGCAATCGTTTTTATACCCATTAAATGACCAATTTTATTGATAGCTTCTACCATTGCCATGTCTATTTTTTCTTTGACGATGTTTTTAATAAAACTTCCGTCTATTTTGAGATAATCTACTGGCATGTTTTTCAAATAACCCCATGATGACATACCACTACCAAAGTCATCTAACGCAAACCTACACCCTAACTCTTTCAACGCGCGGATAAAGTTTGCAGCTTTGAGTAAGTTGGAAATTGCTAGGGTTTCGGTTATTTCAAAGCAAATTATTTGTGGAGGAATTTGATATAACTGCAATTGCTCTCGTACAAACTCCATAAAGCTATCATCGTTAATACTGGCGCCGGAAAGATTGATATTATACATAATGCAGCGATTACAATCATGATGATGACAATAACTAAATATTTCTCTTCTGTGAACTGCAAGATTTGCGAAAAGTGTACTAATAACCCAACGGTCGATAGCAGGCATTAAATTATAACGTTCTGCCGCAGGAATGAATACCATCGGTAAAACTTCCTTACCCGTTTCGTCAATTAGCCTTAACAAAACTTCATAATATTCATGATTATATTTGCAATCAAATTTTTCAGGAGAGGTGGAAACAATCGGTTGATAATATAGAGAGAAACTATTTTTTTCTAAAGCTTGGGAAATTTGTGTTGCCCATTGCATCTCATTTTTGGCTTGGATGAACTCACTATCGTCAGCTTGATATATATGCACCCGGTTACGTCCTTTATTTTTAGCGACATAACAAGCAGCATCAGCAGCACTCAATAAATTACTCATGGTCAAACCATCCGCTTTAACTGCAACTAACCCAATGCTGACACCAATACTAAAGCTTTTATCTTGCCAAACAAACCGAAAATCTTTCAAACACTTTAATATTGTTTTCGCAATTCGTAATGCTGAGTCTATAGGACAACCTTCTAACAGTATACCAAACTCATCTCCACCTAAACGTGCTAAAGTATCTGAACTGCGAATAGATTCTTTAAATAATGCAGTCACTTGACGTAATAATTCGTCACCAGCGATGTGTCCACACGTATCATTAACAACTTTAAATCGGTCTAAGTCTAAAAAAAGTAAAGCATGTTGTTGTTCTGTTTTTATACTTGATAAACTATCGGACAGACGACGCTCAAATTCGCTTCTATTCAGTAGTTGTGTCAAAGTGTCGTGAGTTGCTTGCCAGGATAACTGCCTTGCCATACTGCGTTTATTACTAACATCTTGAAATACGATAACGGCGCCGATAGTTTGACCGTTAAGAGCGTGAATAGGTGCGATAGAATAATCAATACTAACTTTGTTACCATTACGAGTAATTAAAGTATACTCTTTGCTAATACCAGAATTATAGTCAAAAGGCAATAGTTTTTCTAATGGTTTTTTAACTTTCTCCTGAGTAAGTTCATTAACAACTTTAAAAACTCTTGCAATTGCTTTTCCTTGCGCTTTTTCAAAACTCCAACCAGTTATTTTTTCTGCAACTGGGTTTAGATATTTTACTTTTCCATGCACATCAGTTGTAATCACAGCATCAGCAATAGATTTCAACGTTACCTGTGCTAACTCTTTTTCTTCAAATAACTGTTGTTCAAGAAGCTGTCTTTCAGTAATATCGACTGCAACACCTCCAACTAACTGTTCTCCTTTACTATCTCTGAAAGGAAACTTGAAAACCAACCATTGACAATGATACCTGTCTGGTGTTGGAACAGATTCAATTACCTGCACAGCATTACCCGTAGAAAAAACATAAGAATCATTTTTGTAAACCTCACTTGCTACTGGTTCTGGCAACCAATCAAAATCACTTTTTAAATACAAATCAGCAAATTTAATATTAAACTTTTGCTCGAACGTTTCATTTATATAAATAAATCGTCCTAAACAGTCCTTCATAAAAGCAACAGTAGGACTGTTATTCATAAATGTTTTAAACCGTTCCTCACTTTCGCGTAGAGCAGCTAACGCAATTTGCTTTTCTGTACTATCTTGACCCGTATAAATAAAATAATACAAATCTTTTGAATCTGTTTCTATAACAGAACTAGAACACGAAAGAATTATTTTATTCCCCGTTTTGGACTCACAAATAACCGAATCATTCTTCAATAACTTTTTTGAAGCTCTCTTTTGTAACTCATGAGTTTTTAATACAAAAGTATCATCTTTGAGTAGCTTAGAAATTGGTTCATTTATCAATTCATCTTGACTATATTCAAATAAATCAAGAGCAGCTTGATTAACTGTGATTATGCATCCTAGTAAATTAGTAACAATTAATACGTCTTGGATTGATGTCAGAACTTGATTATGATAGTTCTGATAAGTATATAAAGAAGTTAGCAAGATATTTTTTTCATTGTTTTGCTCAATTATTCTTTGCTCTAAAATAGTTTTTTCATTCGTATTCTTAAGTAAAAAAACTAACAAATTATTATGCGATGTAATATATAAGTCAATATGCAAAGATTTAGATTTTTTAGTTCTAATAATTTTCTTCAACTCTAAGCCTTCGCTTTGCCCAAGTAAAATATCAGTGAGACGACTTTCTTCTCCTATCAACTCTGGAAAAGCAATACGAATATCTTTGCCTTGCGCTAGATGATTTGGAGTGTCAGCGAAACATTGCCAACTCGAATAAATTTCTTTTGTTAATAATTCCTCAGTCACTAACAAATATTCTACGTAGCTCGGTACTAAAAGCTTTTCTGTAACTGTGTCCATAGTTAATTTGTACGAAATTATCTAGTGAAGGTGTTTATGAATCAAGTTATAAACAGCTAAAAATTGTAATATTTAGCTATTATTTTAAATATCAACTCCTCAAGACAGCAATAATATTATTTCATCGGTTTGTCATATCGATGACATTTTTTATATTTTATTTATAAACAGCTTCAAAAAGAAGAAAGTCATAACAGTCAGGTTTGAAGTTAATTTTATAAAATACTTTTTGCTTTAATCAATAAAATAAAGATTTTGTATAGAAATCCTGACAAACTAAGATTTTGTATTAACCAAGATTTTATCTCCACAAATATTTGCGTAACATATCAAAGTTTTTTCTAAATCTCTGTCAGTAAAAATACTTAAGTTTACAATATTTAACAGCACGCTAGTTAGTATTTATACGGATTATAACTATAGCATCTAGTACTTACAAGCATTTCAAGGTAACCTTTCAGAGGCACCGCTGATTAATTTGTGTAACAAAAAACCATAGTAGGTGCGATGACTCACTTTGCATACTTACAAAACCTACTCAACTTACCAAGCTAAACTTTATATTTTAAGCTTGCAACAATTGTAAGGATTCAGGCATTTGCTCCCGGCGCTAAGGTATTATTACAAGTGTTTGAGAAAAGCGCTTGAACTTTGTAAATGCGCTTAAATAGAAGTGGAAATCGGATAAAATCATAGAACTCAAGTATTTGGGGGAATTATCGTGACTATTTGGGTAAACGAACAAATCGATGCATCCGGTATGATTCATGCGTGTATCGCAACCTGTAGTGAGTCTCATGCCAAAGATTGCCACGAGTCTTTTCGGAAAAACTTGACCGAAGTCCAAAAAGCGTGGGGTTGGGAGGCAAGACTACGCAAGGTTACGTCTTGGGATGAAGTACCTGTAAATGCTTTGACGCTTAATTAATGGTTGTATTATAAGGAAGACGCGATATCAAAGACGCGATGTATCGCGTCTCTACATTTTTTGGTTAGAACAACATATCATGTTCTGAGTCCCAACATTTTCCATTACGCCAATCTTTTCCTCGATGTGTACAGTCTGACTTGGTAGTTATCCAAGGAAGCGAGGTCGGATAACTCTTTACGGTTGCAGATGACACATTGTTTTTCGCGTAAGTCATTCCATTACCAAAAAACTGGATGCCTAAATAGCCTGCCACTACTAGTTTTGCTACAATCAAGGCACCAATTACTTTGTTTGTATTGTTATTTGAACGATATTGCATTTTCAAACCAAGTTGTCCTGATGATTTAATAAAAACGTTTTTTATGGGCAACGTCTGCTAACTGCTAACATTGCACCACGGCGCCAGAATCCTTTTCAAGATTCGAGCGAGGTATAAAACACCGTTAATAAAAGAATTAAAAGTTGTAATTTTTGATAGTTCAATTATGGCTGACTAAATCAGCAAGTGTGCAGAGTCTTACTTAAGGTAGATATAAACTTTGTACCAATTTATCGTAAATGTACACAAACAGAATCAAATCACTACTCCCTTCTCTGTGTCTTAGAAGTCTCTGTGGTAAAAATCTTTACTCCCAAAACATCAACACAGAGATAAATGCAAAAATACGCTCAATTTAAATTGGATGGGAGTCAAAATTCGATTTTCTCGTACAATCTAGCAAATTATTAAGAAAAGCTAAAAGGGATGTTAAAAAAAATATAAAAATTTTACAATTCAGCATATAAACTTTGAATTTGCAAAAAAAACATGTTTTTTCTTAAAAATTAAGAGTTATTATCGGTACGAAAGACCAATTCAAACTTCATAGTGTAAAAAACAGTATTAAATCCGTGGATTATTTCACAGTTAGGACTTCGGATGAAAGCTATCCCATCCACTTGGTTGGCAAAACGGGACAAGCTATTCAAATTTCGATTCATTCTCCAAGTCAATATATCTGTACCAACCGCGAGCGGATATTTCCAGACTGGAGGAACAGGTCAATGTGGGTTGCTGTTGTACTAGCACAAGCGCGCTACGAATTATTAGAAAATAATTCTGTGGTTGACGCTGAAAAACAGATTTTGCGCGAGCAGTTTATTCGGTACGGGTTTGATGTTGCGTTCAACTTACGTGACCAAGGGTATTTAACAGATTTAATAGACCCACGCACTGGTTATCCTTTGTTGTCCCGTCCCGGAGAGTTTCCCCATGATGATACTGCTGTCGTCAAAGCGTTACTCGGATACCCAATTATTAAAAATAAGTGTCGTGTTGTTCTTCATCCTAGTTGGGGAACCGCTGTTTATCCCGGTATCCTGATTTCTGAGGCGCCTCCAGTTATGATTGAGTGGATGTTGAGAACTGTCGCTAAATTACATAGTTGGGAGGATATCGTCCAACCAATTACTAATAGTTAACTAGTTAGTTCAATAATATTACATTAAATCTGCTGGGTCTGCAGAACGTAGTTTTTGCATGGCGATAATACCAGAAACGAAGCACATAATTAATGTCAGCACAAAGACGCTGGCGCCACGTTCAAGTGTCATAAATACGGGTAACTTTGTCGTATTTGTTGCAAGTTCATAAAATCCTAAAGCGACTACAAACCCAGGTATATAACCCAAAACAGCTAAAATGAAAGCCTCTTGCCCGAGAACTGACAATAAGTACTTATTTGTATAACCAATTGCTTTGAGCATTGCATACTCAGCTAAATGCGCCGAGATATCTGAGTATAGTATTTGATAGACAATAACGCAACCCACAATAAAAGAAACAACAACACCTGCTCCAAACATAAAACCAATGGGGGTTGTTTTTCCCCAATAGTTCCTCTCCATATTGATATACTCTTGATGTGTCAGTATCAAAACGTCGTCCGGCAAGCCCAATCGTAAGTTATTTTTAACCTGTTGAACATTGGCGCCACTCTTTAATTTAATTAAACCTGTAGCAATTTGGTTCGGTTCGTGATTCTTAAACAGTTGTAGGAAAGTAAAATCACTGACAATCACATTTCCATAGGTAGCAAATGATTTACCCAGTTCAAAATAACCCCCAATACGCACTTTGGTTTGATTTACCTCAGTTTCCGGTAAAGACTGACTGTAAAATAACGATGCAATATAACTGTTTTTCGGTAAAGCAACACTATCAAATAATACCTGATTCTGTATTTGGAGTTGATTGAGACGACTATTAATTTGGGGAGATTTAAAAATCTGGTTTGCTGGGTTAGTGCCAATAATCAAAATCGTTTGCAAACCTTGAGTTTCTGGATTATTCCACTTACCCAAACCAATATACACTGGACTAACCGTCTCAATTCCCCCAAATCCGCGCGCTTGAAATAAACGCTCAATAGGAAAATCCTTAATTGAGTAAATAGTTTCAAAATTGCGACTAACTATAACTAAGTCACCACGAAGAAGTTTATGGGGAGCTACTGCACTATCAAACAACGCTCCTTCAAACCCCATTTGAGCGAACATTAGTATATTTGCAAACGTGATACCAGCAACTGCAACCGCTAAACGTGTCTTTTCCTTAATTAACTGTTGCCAAGCTAACGGAATCTTAAACAAAATTTTACCTATCATCTACGCAATTATCCGTACATTGATTATTGCTTCTGACGGCGCCTTGACTTGATATCAAGAGGTTTGAGAATTTGGTTAAGGTCTCGCAGTTGGTCTGCGGTTCCCATGCAGATGAGTAAGTCCCCTGGCAGTAATAGCGTATCTCCCGTCGGTCCACCGATCACAGAACCATCGTCACGTTGAATAGCTAATACTAATGCACCAGTTTGCGCGCGTAAGCAAGCTTTCTGCAATGTTAACCCAACAACGGGGCAAACAGCTGGGTCAATCAAAAGTTGTTCTATATAGAGTTGACGGCCAGCACCGGTGAGTATACCTTCAACGAAGTCCATAACTTGGGGTCGTAGTGCAGCAGCTGCCATGCGCTTGCCACCTGTAATATAAGGAGAGACTACTACATCGGCACCACCACGCTGCAACTTTTGCACAGCTTCTTCCGTACTAGCGCGCGCGATAGCACGAATAGCAGGATTTAAAGTTTTGGCAGAAAGAACAGTATAAAGATTTTCAGCATCAGATGGAAGTGCCGCGACAATACAAACCGCTTTTTCGATGCCCACTTGTAATAAAGTTTCATCTAGGGTCGCATCACCTTGATATGCCGTATACCCCTCTTGTTGAGCATACCGCATCGATTCAACCTCCGAATCCACAACAATGAACGCTACGTCTTCTGCTTGGAATTCTTTAGCAATTTGACGACCCGTTCGACTAAACCCACAAATGATATAATGCCCTGATAACAAATTCATTAGCCGTCGCCGTTGTCTAAGTCGGATACCTTCTTGAAAATAACCTTCGATTACAGCTTCTGTAAATCGATTGACTATGTAACCAATAGTAATTACCCCCATTAAGATTAGCGCAATCGTAAATAATCTACCTCTATTACCGAGAGGGTGTATTTCACCAAAACCAACGGTAGCTAAGGTAATTACAGTCATATACGCTGCATCTTGCCAAGACCAACGTTCAATTACGGTGTACCAAAAAGTACCAGTAAGGAAAACACCAATAAGCGCAAGCGTTCCAACCATCAACTCCCTTTGGATGCGCTCATATTTTTGCTCAAACGTTGAGTACACAGTTCTTTTTTTCACAACCGTCACTCGCAATACAATATTTAAATAAACTAATTAAACTAGGAATTAGTACTGAGAAAAATAGCCATAGAATAAAGACTTGGCTGTAGAATAGGTATTTGTAGGAGGTGCCGCAAGTCGTGAGCATTGAGCTAGCAACATTACAATCAACATCGGGAACATCAACGTCAAACGAATTTGACAATAATGGCTTTGATAAAGCTGTGATGTCAACTTATGGACGGTATGCAATAGCTTTAGAACGGGGTGCAGGGTGTCGTGTTTGGGATACACAAGGACGCGAATACTTAGATTTTGTCGCAGGAATTGCTACTTGTACACTAGGACACGCTCATCCAGCAATGGTTGAAGCTGTTACACGTCAAATTCAGAAGCTACATCACGTTTCTAATTTGTACTATATTCCTGAACAGGGAGATTTAGCCACATGGCTAGTTAACCACTCAAGTCTTGACCGAGTTTTCTTTTGCAACTCTGGCGCCGAAGCAAACGAAGCTGCGATTAAACTAACACGTAAATACGCGCATACAGTATTAAAAATAGAACGCCCAATCATTCTAACAGCACATTCAAGTTTTCACGGTCGAACTTTAGCGACAATCACAGCAACAGCGCAACCAAAATATCAAAAGCATTTTGATCCCCTAGTTCCTGGATTTAGTCATGTGCCATATAATGACTTTGGTGCGGTTGAAGCGGCAATAGGTGAACTTGATGAGGGAGACTACGGAGTTGCGGCAATATTAATCGAACCATTACAGGGAGAAGGAGGGGTACGTCCAGGGGATATTTCCTACTTCCGCAAACTGCGTCAAATTTGTAACGAAACTGGGGTACTATTAATTTTTGACGAAGTGCAAGTAGGGATGGGGCGCAGTGGTAAACTATGGGGTTATGAAAATCTTGGTATTGAACCAGACATTTTAACTAGTGCCAAAGGTTTAGGTGGTGGTATTCCCATAGGCGCCATGTTAGCGAAAAAATTCTGTGACGTATTCCAACCTGGAGAACACGCTTCGACATTTGGAGGCAACCCCTTCGCATGTGGAGTTGCGCTAGCAGTATGCGAAACAATAGAGAAACAAAACATACTAGCAAATGTACAAGCAAGAGGTGAGCAATTACGTGCGGGATTAAATCAAATAGCCGCTAAATACCCGCACCTTATCAGTGATATCCGAGGCTGGGGATTAATTAATGGTATGGAATTAAACAGTGATATCGAGTTAACTTCCAGCGATGTAGTCAACGCTGCTATTAAGGAAGGACTATTACTGGTTCCCGCAGGACCAAAAGTAATTCGTTTTGTACCACCATTAATTGTCACCGAAGCCGAAATTGACTTAGCATTGCAAGCACTCGAACGCGCGTTTATACAAGTTAATAACTAAAAACGCATAACTTAATCTTCTTTCCTTTGTGCCCTTTGTGCCCTTTGTGGTTTATTTCTTTAACGAACCACAAAGACACAAAAAACACAAAGAACACAAAGAACAAGAGATTTTTGTTATTTAGTTATCAACAGGGTGCTGTCCGTAAAAAGGTAGAGCGGACGACCAATTAGGGCGCCGACCCAGTTGCCAATCAAAATAAGCAAGCTGTAAAATACCCGTTACAGTAGCAGCTAACCCAGATTTAGCATCAACTAACTTATAGTCATCCAAACTAGCCAACTTTTCATTCCAAGCTTCAGGAGTGTAAACAGCATCCGGAACTAATACATTTAACCCCACAGTCGGCGCCATTTGAAAAACTGCTCCAAATAATTGTCCTCGCTGTGCTGGCATTTGCACCGCAATAATTTCTCCTGAACCCTCAGACAACGCCACTGCTGCTAAATTAGAAACAGCAAACACAGGTATATCTAATTGTTGACCTAAAGTGCGTGCGGCAACCATACCAATACGTGTACCAGTAAAACCACCTGGACCTCTTGCCACAGCAATAAAAGCAATATCCTTCCAAGTTTGTGGTTTAATAAACTTGATTAAATACTCGTGTAAAAGATTTGATAACTCACGCTCCAAATTCCAAACCTCAGAACGTGTATCAACAAAATTACTTATCGCCAAACCTAACTCTGGTGTACTAGTATGTAGTGCTAAACCGTACCTATTCGCTTCCATCAATCTATGTACTCTGTGTCTGGAGTGGTAAAAATTAACGACTACTCCTTTACCAGCAGTAGCCGCATTCCACATCTACCATAAAACTATTAAATTTTACCGCATCAAGTAGGCACAAGTTCACCTGGACGCAGCTTCGACCACTTACCCTTTTCTTCCTTAAAGCTCAAACAGCCAACAACATCCCATTCCATTTCAATAATATCCCCGCGCGGACGGATGTTAACATTGATAGATGGTTCATTTGGGTCGAAATCTGGTGTTTCGGTTAAATGAGGCTGTTCGTGCTGCGTTTCTACTGCATGGTAGGTAAAACAGCGGTCTACATAGTGGCAGTTGACACAAACACACATAATAGAATCAACTCCGTAACTTTGTATTGTTAATCTAACTCAAGCCGCTGGGTAATTGACTAAACTTCTGACTGAATTTTATTAATTTTATTAAAATGTCTTTAGCTTTCTTATCTCCCGATAACTATCCTTTTGACTTAAACTTGTTGCCACGACCTATATATCTAGTCGGTGGCGCCGTGAGAGATGCGATACTAGGGAGAAAGCGCTCGTATTTAGACTTAGATTTTATATTGCCTTTGAATGCGGTTTCTTCAGCCAAGCAACTTGCAGCACATTATAAAGCAGGGTTTGTACTGCTCGACCCAGAAAGACAAATTGCACGAGTAGTATTTCCGAGTGCGACAGTAGATATTGCCCAGCAAGAAGGAAACAGCTTAGAAATAGATTTACTCAGACGCGATTTTACCATTAACGCTATCGCCTTCGACCCCTACACTCGGCAAATTATCGACCCACTACAGGGTTACGCTGATATTGAAGCGCGCGTTATACGAATGATTTCGCAAAAAAACCTCGAAGATGACCCCCTACGGTTAATGCGAGGATACCGTCAAGCAGCACAATTAAACTTTAATATTGAAACTCATACTCATAATACTATTCGTAAGCTGGCGCCTAATTTAAGTAAAGTTGCCGCAGAAAGAGTACGCACCGAACTCAGTTACATGCTGACATCCGAAGGAACACCTTGGATAATAAAAGCTATTGAAGATAAATTACTGGCGCCATTCTTCAAAAATACAACTACAGAAGGATGCGCGCGTTTATTAAAAATTGATGCCGCAGCGAATGAACTGTGCCAAACATGGCGCCAACTCATTTTGGAACTAAATAAAAACGTTCGTGATACAATAAAAACTACATGGCTAGATATTGCCAAGCTAGCCTGTATAGTAAGTCCAAAGCCAGAAATAGCCGAACTAGAACTGACTGAACTTACATACAGTCGTGCCGAAATAAGAGCTGTAGTTACTGCATTAAAACTTTACCCGCAGTTGAAAAAGCCACAGATGTCATTGCGTGAACAATATTTTTTGTTCAAAGAAGCCGAAACTGTATTGCCCACGACATGCATCATGGCGCTAGCTTGTGATAACTTGGTAGGGGAAATAGCACCCTTAATATCCCGCTACCTTAACCCTGATGATCCGGTTGCTCATCCCAAATCCTTATTAAATGGGAAGGAGTTAATCATAGCATTAAACCTACCAGCTTCGCCACTGGTAGGTGAATTGTTAACTGAAATTGCCGTAGCACAAATAGAAGGTATAATTTCTACCCCCCAACAAGCCATAGAATACGCACGACAATTACTTATTACCACAGAGAACGCACAGGGATTAAAACAAACGTTTCAAAATCTGCTCTAACTGGTTCACATCAACACAATAATCATTATTCCAGCCATGCACTTTATCATACTGACAATCACCACACCAATAATGGTACTGATGACCCATTGATTTTGCCAAATAATAGAAGTAAGGAATAACAAAAGGATAAGGAAACAATTCCAATACTTTAATACTTTCTGAAAACAATATATTAGTTAACCCGGCGCCATGAGTCGCAACGACAGCAAGAGCATCATAAAAAAGCTCTATCTGTTGAGTGAGGGGTATTGTTTCCAGGGTGTAGACCTCAAACCCGTATCTCGAAACAACCTGCATCACCTCAGCTTCATTGAGAATATGGCGCCTATTATAAGCTTGTTTACGAGAAATAAAAATTCGTTTATTCCTAACGCGCGGTCTTTGAGGTAAAAACTGGTTAAAAATTTGGTTCCTATATTGACTGGGAATGAAACCACTGAAATTATGATTTAAAAATTTTGATAATATTAACTTTTCTAAACGAAAGATTTGCGTGTTTCGAGACGCATAATTATGAACAGGACAAATTTGAATATTAGGTGAAAGGAATTTTGATAAGTAAAACTTTTCTATATCAAAAATTTTACGTGAATGCAAAAGTTTTATGTGATTATCATTATCATGAATAATATTATGTAAAGAAGTCAAATAAAAACGAGGCAGATTATCAACGACTGTATGATAATAATTATTTGTAATTTGATGCAAAATCACAGAATATCCAGAGATATCTTCAACGTTGGCAGTAAATAAATCATCAAGCTTAAAATCTTCAATTGGTTTAACAGTATTAAAAGAATCACGAATAATTTTTCTATCTGGAGTTAAAATAATCGAGTACTGAGGACAATAGAACACATTTGATAAAACAACAGTATAAGCAAGAGGTGTAGAATGAGTTTCTGCCTGTAGATATTTCGCTTCATCAGCAAAAACCATTTGCAAAGCTTCTGGAGTTGCAATAGTCTCTGGTAACACTACGTTATATTTACTGATTTTACTATCATAAGCTGTATCAATCGAAACGCTCTTAAGAATTAACCGCTTGAACTGCTTTTTAACTTGCCCTAGTAAATTCATTTGTATACCTGTGTTCGTGGCGCCAGTAATTTCAAATATTAACGTGCAGTGTTTGGAGATGTCTACTATCTTTAGGGGGGTTTAACGAACCACAAAGTACACTGCATTTCGCAAAGCAAAGAAGAGCATCCTCACTACGTGAAGTATCTAAAAAGCTTGGAAAGAAACAAAATTCTTGCTGCCGCATAATTTAAAAAGAAGGCAACACATTCATACCAACTGACTCTTTTAGATAATGCCCAAATCTGATTGACTGGGTCAACACTTGTATCTTTGCCATGCAAACTCAACTATAAGAGCAATGATTTCTGTGTATGTCACACCAGCTAAACGCCCCATAATTGGAAGGTCTGAGCGGATATGGTGTAGCCCTGGCAATGGGTTAATTTCCATAAACTGCAATATACCGCTAGCATTGCAGCGCAGATCGACGCGCGCGGCATCACGACAACCAAGGCTATAGTGTTATGGTGCGTGACGCTACAGGATTATTCGCTTCGTTGTCAAATGTTATAGCGTCACGCACCCTACATCCGTTCAATCCGTTACATCCGTTGCCAATTTTGTCACCGTTTATAAATATTAATTAAAGTGTTACTCCTTCTAATTGTTCATCTGTTAACTCATATAACTCTCTAAGTTTCTGCAATTTATCTTCGCTTGCATCCCAAAACCCCCTTCCATTAGCTTCCAACATTCTGCTGATGATATTACGGAATGCTTCGGGGTTTGCTTTACGTAGTTTCTCTGCCATTTCAGCGTCTAATGCGTAAGTATCGGTAGCTTGGTCATAAACCCAGTTATCGGTAAAATCAACAGTACCACCCCAACCTATTAATGCTGTCATGCGCTGAGATATTTCATAGGCGCCACCACTTCCTTGGTTTACCATAGCATCAGCCCATTTGGGGTTTAGTAACTTGGTGCGGTATTCCATTCTTAATAAGTCATCTAATTGTCGAGGTGTGGTATCTTTAGAAAAACTCTCCACAAAACTAGCAGTAACTTTCTTACCACGTTGCTTTTCTGCGGCTTTTTTCAAACCTCCTGTATTAGCATAATATTCTTGAATATCAGTTAAACCATATTCTACAGAATCTATTTCTTGAACTATTTGACTTGTAGTTTTGAGCAAAGTACTCAACACCTCTTTACGCGCTTGTCCTTTATCGTTTCTACCGTAACTAAAAGCATTACGACTTTGCCAAGTATTACCAAGTTCGTCTCCAGATTCCCAATTACCATCAACAACTTGGTCATTGACGAGCGAACCAAAATCACCTGCTGGGTTAGAAAATAATCTTGCCGAGACATTTTCTACACCTTGTGCTTTCAAAGCTAAAGCGTGTTTTCTAATATAATTCTTCTCTTCCGGCTCATCCACTTCTGCCGCGCGCGCAAACAAATCATCCAACAACTCAATAATATTAACAAAGCTATCACGAAAAATTCCTGATAAATTCGCCAAAACATCAATACGAGGGCGCCCAAGTTCCTCCAAAGACTTCAACTCATAACGAACAATGCGTCCCGTACCCTCTTTAACAGGTTCGGCGCCAACCAACTCCAACAAAATACCCAACGACTCACCCTTAGTTTTAATCGCATCCAACCCCCATAACATCACAGCAACAGTCTCTGGATACTCCCCATTTGCCTCCAAATGCTGCGCCAAAATCTTCCTAGTAATCTCCCTACCCCTCTCATAAGCAGCAGGAGAAGGCATTCGATAAGGGTCTAAAGCATGAATATTCCTCCCCGTAGGTAAAACCCCAGCACCATCACGTAACAAATCACCACCAGGCGCCGGCAGAATATACTCACCATTCAAACCCCGCAAAAGATTTGTCAACTCATCTGTTGTTTGCATCAACAACTCTCTAACTCTCCTCTCTTCTTCTTTGTGTTCTTTGTGCCTTTGTGGTTCATTCTCTCCAAAATAGGCCTCCAAATAACACTCCATCCTCTCCTCATCCGGCGCCTTACCCAAAACATGTAACCCCGAAGAAAACAACCTATTCTCTAAAACCTGCAAATACTCATACAACACCACCAAATAATCATCAAAAACACGCGCGCTAAACATATTCACATTCTCAGGACTAAAACTAATCCCCAACTTACGCGCTTCTTCAAAAGGACAATCACTATCCAACCCACTATCAACAATCTTCTTACAAATAGCTTCCTTCAAAACATAATTTTTCGTAGGCTCCTCACGATACTCAGCAATTAAATCTCGTAAAGCAACCAACTCCTTATACAACCCCGCGCGTCCATAAGGGGGAACATTGTGCGATATCAAAGTCCCATAACCGCGACGCTTCGCCAATATAGACTCTGAAGGATTATTCGCAGCATATATATATAAATTAGGCAAATCACCCAATAAAATATCCGACCAAGAATAACCAGTATTACCCAAAGGAGAACCAGGCAACCATTCCACAGTACCATGCATACCAAAATGAACTATAGCATCAGCCTGAAACTCATTTTGTAACCACTTATAATAAGCAGCATACTGCGGATGAGGTGTCAAATCACGTTCAAACATCAACCGCATCGGGTCTCCTTGAATACCCAAAGGAGGTTGTGTACCAATCCAAACATTACCTAAATTGACACCACCAATATGAAACTCATCACCATAAGTTTTAATACCACTATCCGTCAAAGACTTCCACTGCTTCTCAACGCGCGTAGTTTGTAAATAACCAAGCCACTTCTCCAAAGTCCTAGCATTAACCACTGTAGGATAGGCATCTTGCCTGTCCTGTTCTACATTAAATTCATCAGCATCTTTAACTTGCTTAATTAACTCTTCCCCATCTTCGGGAAATTCTCCCACATCATAACCTTGAGCCTTCAAAGCTTCTAAGAACTTAACCAAACTACGAGGCACATTTAACAAAGCTGCTGTACCAGTGGCGCCATAACCAGGAGGAAAGCCATATAGTATCACAGCTATTTTACGTTCCGAAGCAGGTTTTTGTCTCAAACTAACCCAACTTTTAACCCTGCCAATCAATCTATTAACACGTTCCGGTACTAAATATATATCTTCCCCGACTAAACCACCCAAAGGAACAGTATCAATGGCGCCATCCAATTCCGGCAAAGCGTATAAAACTACACTTTGCAACCCACCAATACCCTGACGAGTCCAAGAGTGAATATCTTGAATTAACAGAGGTGCTGCCACAAAATACGGAATATTTTTACTGCTAAGAATTCTTTTTGCTACTTCAATTTGTCTACCTGCTTCCATCGAACCGGCTGGACCACCAACAAGAGGAAAACCAATTGTGGAAACTATTGCATCAACTTTAACTGCTTCTTTAGACAAAGAAGGTGTTTCAATATTACCAGCAGAACGCTGAGTAGTTTCATGCTCGCTCGTCATCCAGTCACGAACAGCTACATGTCCTTCGACACCGTTAATAAATATAGGTAGTGGTATTAAACCAGCATTTTCAAATTTTTTAATTAATTGACTCACATAAGGTTGTTTGGTAATAACGTGTTTACGATATAGCAGAATTCCAATAACGGGCGATGTAGAGACGTGACATGTCGCGTCTTTACATTGATACCATTCTAAATATCCGCGCGGTGATTCAAAATATCCTTGGTAGTCGGGATGTAATAACCCCATATTCGGAGTTTCAACAGGTGGGGGTATTTCTCCAACTTTAACATTTAGGTATTTTTCGGCAAGCGTCCAAAATAGTGATGCAACATTATCGGCGCCGCCAGCATTCCAATATCCATATATAATAAGCCAGTTGCGGAGGTCTTGAACTTTTTGGACGGGGACATATTTGAGCAGTTTCGGGCCAATCTTCAAAAAGCTAATATAACCTGCGAGCTTATCCTCCTCACGTCCATTACTGAATTTATCGAGTATAAATTTTACTGGTTTGGGCATTCCCTTGGGCTTATCACCGATAGCAAAGGCGCCTACCTTAGTTAACGCCATCAGTTCCAAAGCTGACTCAAACACAAGCCGAATCGGAATTTGCTGTATTCTCTCACGTAACCAAATCACTTGGTCGTAGTCAAATAATAAACTGCCAAAAAACACATCGGCGCTCTTAAGTGCTGCTTCAACCTCAACTCGCTTACTACTTATATCCCTATCGCTATATACACACACATCTAACTCAGGACAACGTAAAGCAGCCATTTCTGCCGCTTTACGATATAAGTCAGCGTTGAACGATTCAAACCCAGCAATCAAAACGATGCGTTTCATGCCCAAAAGTAAAAATAAGTAAACAAAATATTTACTTTAATTTTAAACGAATTCTTAGGATGAAGAAGGGACTACTGTAGGGTGCGTGACGCTACGAAAAAATTTACTCCGTTGTTACAAGACTTGTAGCGTCACGCACTGACAAGAGCGTTGTAACAGTATCGTAAGTTCTAGAAGATTAGTTCGTCAATTAGGAACATCCCTAAATAAATCCAGTTATGTTATCATGACTAAATTGCTCATAGTCTATACTCTCGCGTTCAATTAACACCTAACGCTTGCACAAAGCTATTTGCATTTATTCTGATAGGTGAATAAGTTTAACTAATGAATTTTACACGTGAATTTTGAGTGGGATGAGCGAAAAAACGAACTCAACATTAATAAGCACGGTTTTGATTTTGCTGATGTTTATAGAGACGTTATGAACAATTCCTCAAGAACCGATTGGTCTAAAATTGACGCAATGAGTGACGATGATATTGACACATCAGATATTCCGCCTCTCACGGATGAGTTTTTCTCAAAAGCAAAGTTAAAAATGCCTTCATCATTGGCAACTGTTGCTATTCGTATTGATTCTGAAACTTTAGCATGGTTTCAATCAAAGGGTGAGGAAGCAGAACAACACATGGCTGCTGCATTAACAATTTATGCGGAAGCGCAAAAGAATGCTGGTAGTACACGTAAATAATAGTTAGTAGTATGTTGGGTTTTCCTTCGGAACACTACGTGAACGCAAAGCCTCCACCCAACAGAGAAGACAACCTCGCAGAAGAATTATCGAAAGAAACAATTGCTAATTTAGTCCCCATGAGTCAATTCCACTTCGCACGTGCTTTCAAGTCTTTGGTAGGAAAACCTCCACATCGTTATATTTTACAGCGAAGAATCGAGAGAGCAAAATTACTACTAACCGTAACGTAATATTCAGAAATTGCGTACCAAGTTGGATTTTCTAACCCAAGCCATTTTACTTCCCAATGCGCGCAAAATTGTTGGCGCCACACCAAAACACTTCCGCGAAAGCGTTTAAAATTAGGTATGGCGTATACATGCAGTTAATTGCTTGATGCAATTGCAGGTTCTCTTGCACCTTCTCTGGGAGCAGTAATAATTTCCATCGGATGCGCTGAACGCAAAACAGCGTCCAACAAACCAGGAAATAACACTTCCAAGTCATTACGTCGCAATGAGTTGATATGCTGCGTCCCCTCTTTGCGAGTCAGCACCACACCAGATTCACGTAAAATCTTGAAGTGGTTTGACATAGTTGACTTTGCGATTGCAAAATCAAAGCCAGCGCAGCACTGTTCTCCAGTCACTGCTAACTGCCTAACTATCTCTAATCGTACAGGGTCGCCCAAAGCATAAAGGACTCCTGCTAAGGTCATATCTTTTTGGTCTGGATGATATAGAAATCTCATACTTGCATTATCTAACAAAAAGGACTATATTTTATTTATTCGATAAAATCGAACTAAGGAAATACTATTTGGGAGGCGAGTATGTCATCCGTTACAAATGTGACAGAAGCCACATTTAAACAAGAGGTCTTAGAAAGCTCGATACCAGTGCTAGTCGATTTTTGGGCACCCTGGTGTGGCCCGTGTCGGATGGTGACTCCCGTGGTAGACGAGGTTGCTGCCGAGTACTCTGGACAGGTAAAAGTGGTGAAATTGAATACAGATCAAAATCCCACGGTTGCCAGCCATTACGGGATCCGCAGTATTCCTACACTAATGGTCTTCAAGGGGGGTCGGCAAGTAGATACGGTCGTAGGCGCAGTGCCAAAAACAACCTTGACTAAAACTTTATCACAGTATTTGTAACAAAGTGAAGAGTTAAGAGTTAAGTAGGGTGTGTGACGCTACAACAATTTCTAAACGAAGCTAGCATCTAATAGCGTCACGCACCTTATACACACCTTATACACACCTTACACGCATCTTACTTGATTTCATTTTTACCAGGAGATATAAGGTGCGTGACATTACAAGCATTGCGCTTCGTTTCGCGATAGTAAGTGGTGTCACGCACCCCACGAAACATCATGCCAAATTTATTTGACCCATACAAACTTAAAAGCATTACTTTACGTAACCGTATTGGTGTATCGCCGATGTGTCAATATAGTTCAGACGATGGAATGGCAACTGACTGGCACTTGGTACATCTCGGCGCCCGTGCAGTCGGTGGCGCCGGATTAATTATTGCAGAAGCGACGGCAGTTGAACCGCGCGGACGAATTACACCTTATGATGCGGGTATTTGGTCAGATGAACATGTCGAACCACTTTACCGCATTAACAAATTTATTAAAGAACACGGTGCAGTCCCAGGAATACAGCTAGCACATGCTGGACGTAAAGCTAGTGCCGTGCGTCCTTGGGAAGGTGATAATCATCTTCAAAATATTGAAGGAGGTTGGGAAACAATAGGTTCCAGTGCCATTGCTTTTGATCACGAACATCTTTGGAAAGTCCCACATGAAATGACGCGCGAAGATATTCAAACAGTTAAAGAAGCATTTCGCACGGGAGCTATACGTTCAAGGGAAGCGGGATATGAATGGTTAGAATTACACTTTGCCCACGGGTATTTAGTTCACAGTTTTTACTCACCCTTATCAAACAAACGTACTGACGAATATGGTGGTAGCTTTGAAAATCGAATTCGCTTGGCACTAGAAATTACCGAAACAGTTCGCGAAGTTTGGTCAGAAGATTTGCCATTAACAGTTAGATTATCTTGTTCCGACTGGGTAGAAGGAGGATGGACAATTGAGGATTCCGTACAGCTTTCAAGTAAATTAAAAGCAGCAGGTGTTGATTTAATTGATTGTAGCTCCGGCTTTACCCGGATTTCTCACAAAGTTTTAGGAAAGAGGGGTCAAAAACTGCCAAAATGTATATTGCAA
>NZ_JBXXZH010000070.1:0-38728 GCF_059640475.1 Calothrix sp. CBUCES-K 9914 | reverse complement strand
TAATAAATATTGATGGTTATTATCATCAAATTGTAATTCATTACGTAAATCGCTTGCTATATCAATATATTCTTCTTCAGTAAGTTTTCTATCACCTGGATGGAAATTAATACTAGCATGGAATACAGGCACTTGCACGTAATCATTTTTTTTGACAAAGTATTCAAACTCGCTAGCTAGTTGAGCGGGGTCGTATCCTGCCATATTGGTGTCTAATAAAGTCGCACCATCTTTAAAAGCAGCATACTTAATAGTGCCATAGGCGTTACCACCTTTATTTAAGTTAGCTATCATGTGCGGATATCTCAGATAAACCTAATAATTGTAATTGTATTTCTTTGATTTGTGACTGCAACTCTTTAATTAAAGCAGTGGGATTATCTGTAATTGGCAGTCCAATTTTTACTGCTTCATTGATTCTACGGGTAATTTGATTGAGATTAATACCTATTTTATTCAATTCAACGTAAGTTTGTTCGTTAATCAGTGGTGCTGGTAGCGTCACATAAATCTTGCCTCTTTCCACACAATCTCTAATAAATGGTGTGAGAGATTTATATCCAGCGTCAGACGCGCGCTTTTGCCATTCCTGCTTCTGTTCGCTGGTCAGCGGTAAGAGTATTTTAGTATCTTTTAGGGGCTTTGGCGATTGTTTGGGCGCCTTGTATACTTTTTTTGGTGTGGTTTTTGATTTGGGCATTGTTTATCAAGGGATTGGAGTGATTGGGGGGGATATCCAAAAGGGGGGCACTCCCCCCTTTGGCAAGCATTGTCGGGGCAACAATATAAAATGTAAGAAGAAAAATATATATACCCCGACATTGCTTGCACCTGGGAGGGCTGCGGGGGATACGACAATTATACTGCGGCGGGGGACTGCGGGTAGTACTTGTTGACTGAAAAGCGCGGACGGTGGGCTGTGGGTATTTTTGATTGTTCGGCAGTTGGCAGTATTGATTGTGGGATGGTTGGCGTATTTATGGCGGGTAATTGCTATTTATTGTGTTTGAAGGGGATAATATTGAAACATTACCCATGATTTAATAGTTGTAAGGCTTATGCTTTGCCAGTTATTATTTAGTATACTAGCTATTAACCACCCATAAATTAATTTTGTGTCTGTTTTATTTGAGAATTGATTAATTATTATTTACCAATTATGGTGGTTAATAATAATTTGTCATGCTATCAGAAGTATTTTATGTTGGTAAGTGAGGTATTTATAACCTGATTCGGGTTTATGTAACTTGATTCAGGTTGTAATAGTTTATCCGTGATAGTTGATTCTGGTTTTGGAAACTATTGATAAATACTATATGCATTTTAAATAATGGTGTGTATGCTCCTCTGACTAAATTATTTATGTGTAACTTGATTCATCTTACCGTCAATTTTGTCATGATATTTGATTCGAGTTTGTTACTTTGGTATATGTATATCCGATTCAGGTTAAACCAATCTGCCGCATGATTGTGTATATTTATTGGTATATGCTTTTAGGTAGGTCGCTACTTATGGGGGTTACTGCGCGCGCGGGAGTTCCTGATTGACCCGCTAAAAGTTTGTATGTTGTGGGTAGTTGCTGATAAATAATACCTCGAAGCGTAAATAATTTTTACATTATCTTTACAGAAAGACCTGTCCCGGTATAGTTGATTCACGTTATAAGAGATATATAGTTAATTAGTTATAATTATGCTGGTTTCGTATGATAAACCCAAGGGCGGGAAGGGTAAAGCTGCTAAATTCCCCACTATGATGTGGCGTATACCTATTGGTATAAAGTCTGCTATTGAAGATTTGGCTGCACTTTACCGTCGAGAGAAGTGGGACGGTAATCTTGCTAATTTAAATTATAGTTTGGTTACTGGGATTGAAGGTTCTAATATTTCCGCGTTGGTCTTGAATTTGATTAATTATATTAAGAGACAATCAAATTGGTTTGAGTCGATTGACGAGAGTATCAGGGACGAGTTTGTTTATGCTGTTTCAGATGCGTTGGGTGAGCCTAAACCCGATTCAAGTAATGAGATTGTGCTTAACCTTGAATCAGAGTTGAGACAGAAAGATTTAGAGATTGAGCGATTAAAGCAGCAGCTTAGTAATGTGCCGAAGCATTATAAGGTTGTTTATGATGAAGAGAGTTTTAAAAAAATACAAACAACTGTTGCTAGTAAGGAAGCTGATATTGAGAAATTAAAAGCTGAAAATTCTAGATTGGTTAATGAAAATCAGGAGTATAGCGTTCAAGTTAATAATCTCTCTAAAGAATTGGATAGTTTGAAGCAAGGTAACTCAGGTTTAATGGCATCATTTTTAGAGTTGAAAGAAGACTACGCCCGTTTGAAAGTGGAGAAAAACTGGCTCTTTAAAATGTATACGATTCTCACTGAAGCTACAAATTTTCCGGCACAAAGAGGAGGAGCTATCAAACGAACTATCGAGTTTTCTGTTGAAATAGCGACTGGGAAATATACCCCAGAAAGTGTAGATGAAGGGTTTAGTTGTATTAAAAAATCGATTGCAGCATCTGGTGATAAACCTTTTCAAAACCAACTACTTAAAAAAGCATTTACAGTGCTGAAAGAGTAACTACCTACCAATTGTAAGGATATTTTTGTTGTCTCAACTACACGATTGCGGTTATTTATCGCGTCGAAGTTTAGGCGCGAAGACTATTATATTTAGATACGAATCTTGCTGCAATATAAATAAAAAACCACTGTTGACAAAATAAATATATATTGTCATAAATCCCAGTATTGCTGATAACAAATATTGGGTATGCAACAATTATTTATTAAACGGTATTAATTCATGTATTATTAATACTGTAGTGATATTAATGGGTGCTTTTCTTGGAATACGATAATGCCTGTAAGCTGCTTGCAGAACAATATCCGAGTGATTTTATCCGTTGGTTGCTTGGAGTTGAAACGCGACAAATCGAGATATTAAAAACAGAATTGACATTGGAACCAATTCGTGCAGATTCTGTTAGTTTCTTGCGGGCTAATAATCAAATAGTCCACTTGGAGTTTCAAACTTTAGCTAAATCTAAACCACCAATTCCTTTCCGGATGCTCGACTATTCGGTGCGCTTGAAGCGTCAATACGATTGTCCTGTTATCCAAATAGTAATTTTCTTAGTAGAAACTACAGATGAAATCGCGTTTACTGAGGAATACCGCGACGCGACAACGGTACACCAATACAGAGCGATACGGTTGTGGGAACAGGATTCGGCGTTATTTCTGGAAAATAAGGCGTTGTTACCACTGGCGCCTTTAACACGTACTGATTCCCCCAGGACATTGTTGGCACAGGTTGGAGAACGTGTTGCTAGAATTCCAGATAGGGATGAAAGACAGAACATTGCGTCCTGTGCTGATATTTTAGCTGGTTTAAGGTTCGAGAAAGATTTGATTCGTCAATTTTTAAGGGAGGATATGATGCAAGAGTCAGTAACTTATCAAGATATTTTAAGTAAAGGAAAGCAACAAGAAGCATTATCGCTGGTAACACGGCAACTTAATCGCCGTTTGGGTAATATTGATAACACCCTAGTTGACCGTCTGCGCGGGTTGTCAGTTGAAGAATTGGAGGCATTGGGTGAGGCGTTACTTGATTTTAGTTCGGTTGCTGATTTAACTAATTGGTTTAATGGGCGGTAATTTTAGTATTACTTTTGACGTAAATATAATGGTAGGTTTAGGGTAGGGATTTTTTATCCACTTGCTTGATGGTGGACAAAAAATACCTACTAATTCCCTACCAAAAAAATCTATGCCTTTGACATAGAAAGCAAGTTCTGGCACAAGCCAAGCTGCGACGCTCGACACAAGTTGTGTTGGTTGGCATGGGAAATTTTAAACCAATTATTTTTTTAAACATAGATTGAACTCAGGTGCCCGAAATTATTTTTTTGGGAGAGCGGGAGATACACTTCGATTGGTCAAATATAATTCATGACCAATTAGTGATAGAAGAGGGAGTTGCATAGCGTCCCTATGCAACTCCCTCTCCTGATTATTGAGTATTTATACTGTAAGAATACTAAAAATGTATTATATATGTAGTATGTATGTAGTTAATTCAGATGGGCAACGCGCGCTCTTGTCCTAATTGAAACATTCTAAAAGGAATTAACTGGTTTTCTGCTGTATGGAGACCCAGGTGTCACCTAGGTGTCACCTAACTTAACTAGTCTGACAAAATTAATTACACAGAATTAGGCTGAAACCCTTGCCCAGCCTAGAAAACAACGTTTAATTATTTCTAGATAAGTATTTATTACTAATGGCAGTGGCTTATGGTGATTTTAAATTAAAAAAGTAATTATATTTGCAGTTATTGGCTGTTTTGCTTGGGTTTGGTGACACCTAGGTTTAACTAAGGTGTCACTTAGGTTACATCAGTACAGGCTGGTTTGATAATTAACTAATTCTCTACTGATAACTACGATTTGTTTATCGATAAAGTAGGCAATTTGCAGTAGGCAATCGGCAGTAGTTTTTTTTAATTAAAGGTTGTGCGATTCGTGATGTTTCCCCACTGCCCACTGAGTAAAAGCTCAAACCCCCGGCAAGTGTGCTATTAATTAAAAAACATTTATTCCGGTACCGGATTATTTTCGGAATATTATTGGGTTTAAAGGAATAAAGTTTTCAATTGGAGACAAAATGGAGACACTTGGAGCCTAATTATAAGAAGACCTGATTGATTTTTATGATGAATGAGCGCGTCGGTTGGCTCCAATTGGCTCCACCCTAAAATAAAAATACTGATATTATTTTCTGATTTTTTAGATATTTTTACCAAGATAATCAAAGCCAAAAGAAGTCAAAAAAAGACTTTACAAGCTTCGTTATTAGCAAAACTGATTGAGAATGCTCGGAAAAGCTGGCTTATGTTGGCTTATGTTTGTTTTATCAGTTGAATACGAATTTTTATGGCTGCTGCGAGTGTAAAAAGCTTATGAAGCAATGTTTTGAGGGAGTTGCTGTGGTTGCTTTTTTATACGAGTATTATTTCCGTGGCGCAGAGTTCTTTGAATTTTAAGCAATTAGCTTAAAAAATCAAAAGTGTATATACTACACAATGCCCATTATTTTAAGTCGATTCGACACCAATTAATTAAAAAATCCTCACAGAAATGCGCCACTCCAAAATTACGCTCTCCAAGTATTATTATAACTTATCTATATAAAGATTTGTAAAATAGCTGGTGATGAAAACAATGTGAGAAAAATTGTTTGTAGCTGACGCTCTTGAATATACCGACCGCAATGCACGTTAACCAATATTAAGGTTAACGTGTTTTTCTGTATATATATAGATGGTCTTTAATCAACCAATTCGGGCACCTTACCAAACCTGTTTTCGCCCGACCGATAGGGAGGGGCGAAAACAGGTAGCGCGGCGAAGCCGCTCCCCACAATAATTATTTTTCCATTCCATTCTAGGGACAGCTACTGAGCGTTTGGGATTTCGCTCTCCCTAGATGAGAGTAGTTCTAGGTGAGAGTCAATTTTACATAAAGATGCGCTTTATTATTAAGGGAGGTTGGGGGTATCTAATTTAATGACTTGTTACTTCGCGCTGACTTCATGATACAACCCGTCTAAATCATTGTATCTCCAGCCACGTTTAACACCGTCCTTGTCCCGAGTCCAAGCTTCAAACTCTTCTGCACTAAGGGTTGTACGTTTTTCAGTTAATGTTGCAACGGTAGTACTAAGCCTAAAAGCCAGTTTTTTCTCGTCGTGGGGTTCTATTTTAATTGGTTGAGAATTATAAGGTTGAGAATAGCTTGACCTACGAGATTTTGATGCATTTATACTACTTTGCATCACTTGCAGCGCACCCTCGAACTTTGCAATTTTGTTGCTGACGGTTTCAAATTTATGCTCCAACGCAGCCAACCTACTTTCATACTGGGGATTGGCGCCATCATTGATGCTTTGTTTGAGGCGCCAGAATTCTTCTTCGAGTTGATACAACCTGACTTCTACACTCTCTTCTACACCAGGAACGTCACCCAAAACGTGGTGCAACCCTTGAATTACAAGGTCGGTAGCAGTGGTGTTACGTTGTGCTGCTGCGGTACGAAGTGCGTCGCACAAGGGTTTGGGCAATTTGAAGTTGATAGATTCACGATCTGAAGCCATATCCACACCTGGTTATATACCCTGTGTAGATTTTAGGATAATTTGCGATGATTAGGAGCAAGTAATTTTACTTATATAAAATTATCATTAATTAATACTTGACACAATTAAAAATACGTGCATATGTGACGCCTCAGATGAGGATGTTTTTTTAGGTGGCAGTAGAACTTAATATAATGATATTTCGTTATTGGAAACGTACATTATCAATAGCGTTATTGTGAGGGATTATGCCAAGCGAACCATTATCAGGTGAAATTGTATTCGCTTCTTTAGAAGCTTGTCTTGAGGCGCCGATTACTCGGTATTTTGACGCGGAACTTCGCTCTGACCCCGATGTGTTGGCGCAGCTTCTTGCCGATAAGAGGAATCCCAATACCCGGCGCGCGTATGAAAAAGATGTATCCGATTTTTTTTTGAAGATGACCTCAACAACTCCTAACCGCGATAGCGTATTAGAGTTTTTGCACTTGCAGAGAGAACAAGCGGTGCATGTGGTGTTGAAATATAAGGCACTGTTGATAAAAGGTGGTTTGCGCGAGGCAACTATAAATAGACGGCTGGCTGCAATTAAATCGTTGGCTTCTATGGGGCGGAAGTTGGGAGTATGCAATTACTCGTTGGAAGATGTGTCCGGTGAAAAAGTACGGGCTTACCGCGATACGCGAGGGGTTGACTATCAGGCTGTTGCGTCTGTTGCGTCCGTATTTGATAGGGAGACTAAGTTAGGAAAGCGTAACTACGCAATTTTTATGTTGTTGTGGAGTAATGCGTTGCGCCGAGGGGAGATTTCTGCTCTTAATGTGGGAGATTTTGATTTTTACTTAAGACGGTTGCGGATTTTGGGTAAGGGACAGGGTACTAATGATGAGTTTATTGAGTTGAGTGCGGAGAGCGGACGGGCGATTGCGGAGTGGTTGATTGCGCGCGGGGATATGAACGATGATAGTCCGATGTTTACGGCTTTGGATTTCCATCATGAGGGACATAGGTTGACGGGGGATGGAATTTATAAGATTGTGCGTGCTTGTTTTAAGAAAGCGGGGATTAAGAAAACGATGTCACCGCACCGGGTAAGGCATAGTGCGATTACGACGATACTTGATGAGACGGATGGAAATGTCAGGAAGGCGCGTTCTGTTAGTCGCCACGCGGATGTTAGAACTTTGATGATTTATGACGACAACAGGCGCAAAGACCAGTGGCAGGTGTCGGAAATGCTGGCTGGGTTGTTAAACAAAGAGTCATAGGGGAATTGGAAGCGAGTAAGCTCCTGAAGACTAATGTTACACTCCAAGCGGACAATTAAAAATTAAAAATTCGCTCTGTCTTCCCCATAATTAAAATTAGGGAGCCACTCGCACAGTTTCTGTTTCCCGACTCTCGTTTCAAGAGTTAGGACTTGTACCTTAATAAATTAATTCGCGCATTAATTTATATTATCTTTAATGCGCGAAGCCGTTTGTTTAATTTTGCGCGCTTTCTTCGGGAAAACTCCGACGGGCGCACATGAATGAATTGTTAGGGTCAATTCGGTATAGCTTCAATGTTTTTGAAGAGGGCATTGCAAAATCTTTTCTAAGTCATTCTAAGAAAGCTTGTTGAGTTTTAGATGCTGACAATTCAATAGTACTTCATTCGTCATTATATTCGTAGATGCAACTATAGGGATAATCAAACAACTTTAACAGCACCATTTCGAGGTATTGCATTCCGATATTCCATGCCTCGTTTTTAACAGATGTATCAGCACCGCTTCCTTTGTGCCGCTTTTTGGGGTCGGGGTGAACGATGGCATTGCGTATTTCTGTAATTGCCTGCGGTCCATCAACCCAATTTTGACTTTTTGACACGGCAAGTAAATTACTTAGACGAGTAGGAATTTCTAAACTGATTCCTAAATGAGACAATAACTGCCTGTTTTTATCAGCTGCCGAGAGTTTGTGAAACCCATCGCGGCTGAGATTACGCTTGTCTTCAACTAGAAAAACCCATGCGAGTCTTTCGAGTGCTGCTTGCTGTAAAACAATATCTCCATCTACCCCTCGTGATTGGTTGTTGCTTTCCACATACCATTGAATTGATTCTTGAATTAGTTCGCGCCAGTTTTCGTTCTGCCAGCGACGCATAAATCCAGGGAAAGCTTCAGGTAAGTCTTTAGAATCCGTACAAAACCAAAAGGGATTGTTTTGCCACGAATCAGCGTGATAATCCGACCATTCCTCAAAAACCTGATATCCATTAGCATCGTAGCCATACCGAAGAATTGGCGTTACCCAAATTCCTCGTGCAAATGAAAGGTAATATGAAAACGCTTCTAATATGTCTTTGGTATCATCTACCGAAAAGATGCTTCTATCCAATCGCTCTAGCTTACAGATGTGAGTTAAAGCATAGCCACCTTGTTTTTGTAGCAGTTCGTGAATATCCCAGCTATCGGGTAGGGTTGCTAATACTATTCGCCATTCATCAGTTTGAAATACAAACTGACCATCAAAAAAACCCAACAGCCAACCTTCTAAGTCATCTTCGTCTTCCTCCATACCCCATATGTTGCTGATATTGAAAAATGGGAAGTTAGAGATATAAAATACCAAAGACGCTAATTCTTGACCGCGACCTTCTACAACTGGTTCGCAAAAATACCCATCGATTACAGTTCTTTGATCAGCACCGTCGTATTTTCTTCTTGAAGCATAACCTTTTGCGCTCACTCCAATTTCCGTCAGCTTAAGCGTGAAATCGCCTAATTGGATATCATCAGTTTCGCCAAAGCATGTAAACTCAAAGGAAGCATTTGGGTGGGGAAACCAAACCAAAAGCACCGTCGCATTTCCTTCAATAATATTTTTACCCTGAATCACTTCTGCAAATCCCCTATAGAGAAGCATCTGTTGATTGGGGTATTTGGATTGGTAGAGCTTTGGTTGTGGCAGATAGCTTTTTGGCAGGGAATCAGTAGAGTCCATCTTCAATCGATTATAAAAACTTTTGTACCAATATACTACAAACAAAATACAAATGCGGTTCTTTTTAATTAAGTGAAACGGCTTGAGCGTTTGAATCCCTCTAGAGCGAAAATATCTAGATTAAAGAATCAATAATCTAGAATATTGAATGTATAATATTTGCCGTAAAGTAATTAGACGGTAGATGCTTTCCATGACTAGAAAGCTAGCTATTTTCAATATGAAAGGTGGGGTAGCAAAATCCACCACTGCCTATAACTTGGCTGTTGGATTGGTCAAGTTTAAAAAGCAGCGGGTGCTTGTGATTGACATCGACCCGCAAGGAAATGCCAGCGCTGCTTTGGGAATACCCATTTGGCAGTTGGATAGTCAACTACTCGATGTTTTGCAGCACAAGACTCCATTAGAAAAAGTGGTGGTGTCAACCAATAGTGGCGTGGATGTGGCACCATCGAATATTTTGCTGGCAGAAGAAGAAATCCCCATATCGGGTCGTCCGGGAAGGGAGATGCTACTTAAAAAGGCGGTCGCGCCAATATTAGACAAGTATGATTTTGTGCTGATAGACTGTCCCCCTAACATCGGGGTATTTTCCATCAACGCGCTGATGGCAAGCGATGGGGTGATTATTCCGGTGGATATGAGCTATTTGGGACTATTGGGAGTGCAGGGAATTGAACGCGCCCTAACTTTGGTGCGCGAACAACTAGAACATCCCATCCAAGTCGCGGGGGTGCTGGCCACTCGTTACGACCGTAGGAACAATCTTAGCAAGGAAGTATTTGATGCCCTGACGAATCATTTTGGCGACAAAATGTTCAAAAGCGTGATTCCAGAATCGGTACGTATTAGAGAAGCTCCTTCCCACGGGCAATCTATTTTTGATTACGACCCACAGGGAGTGGGTGCTTCTTCTTATAGTCAATTAGTTGCGGAGATATACAAATGGCAGTAAATAAACCAAATTCTGCTTTGGGTAACAATCCTTTGGCGCAAGGCATTTTCAGCAAAACCGAAGTGGATGCCCTTTCAAACGCAAAGGTTGTGAATATTAAAGAATCTACAAACAATAATCAAGATTCTAGAATAAATAATCTAGAAAAATCACCAAATAATCAAGAACCTGCAATCTTTAGTGTAGAATCTAGATTCTTGAATAAAGGAGAGCGAGAGGCAGTAAACCTGCGCCTGCCGATTGAATTGAACGACTGGCTAAACGACTTGCTCAAAAAAGGTAAGCGGCAGCACGGTGCGAAAATACCCAAAGAGGTTTGGGTGCAAGCAGCATTGGAATTATTCCAAGTGATGCCCGTGAACTGGGAGGAAATAGACTCGGAAGAAAACTTGCGCTCAGTATTATTGAATCTATTTTCTAGAATCAAGAATCTAGAATAAACAATCTATATTTATTGTGAGCATGAGATGTCATGTATGGTGTGTCGTTGGCTTGCGATGGGGATAGCGATAGGGCAACCGTTTTGAGGAAACAGTTGCCATCAGTAGGAATTTACTCCTTATCTAGAAGTTTCGGTGCAGCGGCATCGTATCTATCGTTAGAGTCCTTGGAAAGTTCCAAGAGGCGAGATACCTTAACTCCCATAACAATCCCTGCTGCTGACATCGCCGATTCTATTGACACATTACCGTTCAAAACTAAGAAAGCTGTCACGATAACAAAGACATCAGCTACCATCCCCATGACGAAGGCGGCATTGAAGCTTACTTTCGCCTGCCGATGACGTTCCTCTAGCCGGATAGATGTGCCTAAATAGTGGCTAGGCTCGGTACCAGTTGAAATTGCATCATCTACAGATGTATGATAAGTAACAATAATTTCTTCAGATTCTTGTGAAGAATTTATTAATACACTGTTGATGTTTAACTTTTTTGTGTTACCTTGTATTGGTTCCATAGTTAATCGATAAGAAAGTTGACGATTGTGGTTATTTACCTGGTAGGTGCGAACTACTGAGTAAATATTTGGGAAGAAAGTTGTTGTAAATGACTTTCTACCGGATAAGTCGATTTTTGATGTGAAGTCTGTAGGGAGCTTATCTAGAAGGGGGAAACTACTAGCTAGGCTCTGATGGCTTACATTCCTCGCTTGCGAAATAAATCGCATTAGCAAGGTACGTATTAATTTGTTCATTTTGTGTATATTAAATCCTTCCGCTTACTAGCGGCATATGTTTGACAGAATGCATAAATGGCATTCACCGCTAGCGTAACCGCATTGATACTTGACTGCCATCAGTAATTCTACGAGTAATATAAATTTTTTATATTTTTTTTGCTATAAACACTCTTCGTGTGGTAGTGGTTAGCGATAACTACCACATTTTAGAGATTGTGATTGCACAAGAGAGGGTGCTGAATCTTTACGGACATGTGGAAGCGAACGCACGAACGCACCATCGCATTTATTATGGGGGCGTCATCAACAAATTGTACTTTCGTGTATCTTGGTTTATTACTAGTTAATTATGAGCGAAAATTTCTTTTAGTCTAAAACGGGTAATTGGAAAACTTATCTGGTTGACTTTTTAGATTATTCCAATCAAAGTCATAGCATTCATCAGGTGCCCAATTTTGTGGTGGTTTGATTGCAAAAATAGAGTTTTCGTGCGAATGCCATCCAGAATCATCTATTTCAAGGCTGTCAACCAATTGGTGGGCACGAAATGACAAAACATAAAACTGTGAAAACAAAACGGCGAAAACACCTGATACAGCTAAAAGAACATTTTCAAGATTAGCAGACTTGAAATTAGTATTACGGTCGTGCTTTACGTTGTTGTATTGTTGATACCAACTTAAACGATTGCAAGTTTTCCAATCCTCAAAGGGTTTTAGTAGCTTGTGACCGCCGAGCCAAATTGAAATCTGTATTTCATACTCGGATAGGTGGCTGCTAGTATTAATTTTTTCGTAGTCAATTATGTTCAAATTACCAGATTTGCGATACCCATTTGCTTCGAGAATACCCTTGCAGTTGGTTTCAAATTCAGTACAAGCACGAAGAAGTAGTTCGTACAGTCGGTGCGAGTAAGTCTTTAGGTTATCGTCGCTTGGTTCAATATATTCGAGCGCCTCGATTAAGTCTTTTTCAAGGATGCTGTATGCCCGAATTAAACTTACACGGTCGGGTGCATAATCAAAATCGGTAACATACAATCTATGGATACTATCCTTAATATAGTAGCCAGTTGGTGATTCAAAAGGACGTATAATCTTGCGGTACGGCTTGTTTACAGTCATGCGCCAGAAAGTACACAGCATAACTAACTATAATCTAAGAAATTCGGTACTTTTATTTACATTGAAAAAATTAATGTTTCGTGTAACTCCAGTTGCGCCCGATGTTTCGGTTGCCAAAAGCCTTGCATTAGGAGCGCGTGTATGTAGTATGGGAAATTGAGGACCACCATCGTAATATCCCCAATCGCGTTCCAAGATTAGACATCCATCAAACCTACCTAACATTCTTCAGCGATTCCACACTACTGCTGAACATGTCAGCAAATATACTCATCACCGTTCTATCCCTAATCTTGATATTCGTATTAATTCCCATCCCCGACTGCAACGCGATATTACGTCCCTGAACATTTAACTGTTGACTATCGAGTTCGACCTTAGCAGGGAATCTATAAAATGGATATATTTGGTCAGGTGGTAGTGCATCCGAACCTATCGACACCAGCTTACCTTTGATATCTCCAAATTCGCTAAATGGGAACGAGTCAATACGTACATCGACAGTCATTCCTTCCTTGACAAACCCGATATCTTTGTTGGTGATATAAACTTTAGCAATTAGTTTATCAGTGGGGACTATCTTTAATATGGGTTCGGTCGATGATGCAACAAACCCTGGTGTGTGTGCTTTTAATTCAAATACTTTACCAGCAACAGGCGCCTTTATCTCCTGATACTTCAAATTCATTTGGGTTTGACTAATTTGTGAATCAGTCTCGGCAATCTTTTTATTATTTTCGACAATTGCTTTGGTAAGCTGGCTATCAATTTCTGCGATACGCTTATTATTATCTGCTATTTTATCAAGCCAGTCTTTACGAGATACTGCTACAGTATTCTGTAATTTAGCTTGTCCACCAGATATTTGTGCCAATAATCGTGCTTTTTCTTGAGTAAGTTGGTCAAGCTGAGATTGTGCGTTACGTACTTCTTCTTGTTGTTTGAGTAATTGAATCTGGGATATTGCCCCCTGTTTAGCCAATCCACCAATATTATTAAGAATACCCTGGTTCATTTTGAGGGTATCTTTGGTAGAGGCAATCTTAATATCTGTTTGTTCAACTTGGCGTTTGAGTTGTTCAATTTCTGATTGTGATGCAGTAACGCGCGCGTCTAATTCAATTTGATTCGATGCGATTCTTTCTTGCTGGTCGATTGATAGTTTACCTGTAGAATCCCCATTTAAATGGGTACGGTACATTTGATTTTCTGCTACCAATGCTGCACGACTTTTGGTTAAGTCTATCATTGATGCAGGTACTTGTAAGGAGGTAACATCAACGTTGGTGCCACGTAATTGTGCAGAATAAAAGTTATTTTCTTGTACAAGAGAAGTGCGTACTTTTTGTAATGATTCTAGTTGAGCTTTGGCAGTAGTATTATCAAAAGTGATAAGGCGTTCTCCCTCTTTGACTAGAGTACCATCTTTTACGTGAATATCTTTGACCACTCCACCGACTGGTGCTTGTACATCTTTAGTGGCGCCACTTGCTTCGAGTTTACCAGTTGCTGATACAGCTTCTTCAATTTTAGCAACATTAGCCCAAATAATTGTACCAGTAGTAGTTAGCATCAATCCCCATAAGATTGCTCTTGACCACTTTCTTGGTTGTTTTAATATTACTGGTTGTTCAAACTTGGGAATATGTCTTGGTGCATAGTTAGGTGGTTTGGGTTGGATTTCTTCTGGTGGTTGTGATGCTTTTTTAGCTAATTCTTCTAACTGTTCGATGGAAATAGCTGAGGGTATGCACGAATCAGATTTACCATTTGCATTATTCTCATTATTACCATTACCGTTGTTACTATTCCCATGATGAACATTGCCATTATCAGAATAGTTGCCGTTACCGTTATTACCGTTACCGTTATTATTATTCATAACTATTTTGTCGAATTATTAGTTTAATTATTGTTTGTAAATATTGAAAAATTAATATTGCTTGTATCAGCTATAATTAGTGCTTAATTGGTATATATTAATTAGTGATTGCTACTACCGTTTAAGCTATAAACACGAATGTTTTTAATTGTTTTACCCTCCTGATGCTTCCTGTTGCTGATAGAGACAGTAGTACAATCCCTTCATTGCCATTAATTCATTGTGTGTACCTTGTTCTGCCACCTTTCCTTGACTCATCATCAAGATAATGTCAGCATTTTTAATAGTTGCGAGACGGTGCGTAATGAATAGCACTGTCCTACCTTTAAATACAGCTTGTAAATTTGAACAAACTTGTCTTTCTGTGGCATAATCAAGTGCGCTGGTTGCTTCATCCATAATCAACAGCGGTGGATTTTGCAGGACAGTGCGCGCGATTGCCATTCTCTGTCTTTGTCCACCAGATAATGCTGAACCTCTTTCACCAACGCGCGTGTTATACCCATTGGGCAGGTTCATGATAAAGTCATGGGCACAAGCTATTTTGGCAGCTTCGACAATCTCTTCTGGCGTTGCATTGGGCATTGTTAGGGCAATATTTTCCTGTACGGTGGTATCAAATAGGAGAGTATCTTGCAGTACCATCCCAATTTGTTGACGCAGCGAGTACAATTCAACTTTGCTAATGTCATACCCATCAATGAGGATTCTTCCCGCATCGAGTTCGTATAATCTGGGTATTAATTTAGTGAGAGTACTTTTTCCGGCGCCACTTTGTCCGACAACCCCAACAAATGAACCCTTTGGAATTTCTATTGATACACTGTTAAGTTGTGGGTTAGGGGATTTAGCAAAGGAGAAGGTAACGTTTTCATATTTGACTTGTCCTAGTATTGCTGGCATTGGGATGTTGTTACGTCCAGCTAGTTCGCTTTCTTGGGGAGTGTCGAGAATATCGGCTAATCGTTCCAATGATAATGCAGTTTCTTGGAAGTTCTGCCACAGTTGGATTAATCGTAATAGTGGACTTGTAACATAACCAGCGATAATTCTAAATGCGATTAGTTCCCCTAATGTGATTTCCTTCTGTAATACTAAATAGGCGCCTACCCATAATAATAGTAAACTAGATAATTTGTTGAGGAAGTTAGATAATGAACCTGCTGTATTGGATGTGAGTACATTATCAAAACTGGCACTGATATATTTACCATAGCGTTTTTGCCACTGCCACCTTGAATTTAGTTCAATATTCTGTGCTTTGACTGTTTGAATACCCGATACTACTTCAACTAAATACGATTGAGTTTCCGCATTACGTTCAGCTTTAGTACGAGTTTGACTGCGAATAATTGGTGCAAATATAAATGTTAATAATGCGAATAACGGTACAGTGGCTAATGCTACAATTGTGAGTAACCAACTGTAAAATATCATTACTACGATATAAACTACTGAGAATATAGCATCTAGGACAACAGTAAGTGCTGTACCTGTGAGGAATGAGCGAATATTCTCTAATTCGTTTATCCTTGATGATATTTCCCCTACTGGTCGTTTCTCGAAGTAGCGTAGTGGTAATCTTAATAAGTGGTCGATAACTTCACTACCCAACGATAAATCAATCCGGTTGGTAGTATCTACAAATAGGTTAGTACGCAACCAAGTGATTATTCCCTCGATGATTGCCATTGCTATCAACACAAACCCTAGTACGTTGAGAGTGTTGACACCATTTTGGATAATTACCTTATCAATAATTACTTGAGTAACGAGTGGGTTAGCAAGTCCTAATAATTGTACAAATAATGATGCTATAAAAACTTCGATTAATACAGTTTTATGCTTTTTGATTGCCGGGAGAAACCAGCTTAAATTAAATCGCTTCTTGGGTGTTTCTGGTGTAGACTGTACAAGCAATACTTGTCCATCTTCACCCCAGACATCAATAAATGCTTCTGGCTTTTTACGAACAATTCCCTGTTCGGGGATAGCGAGTACTAATTCTTTTTCAGTGGCATGGTAAACAATTGCAAAGCTATCTAGCCAAGGAATTAATACTGGTGTAGGTAATTTAGATACTGCGACTCCGGGCACTTCTACAAGCTGTGCCTTTAGTCCCATCAATTCAGCAACGGCGCCACATATTTCAATTGATATTTTACCAGTTCGTTGGTGGTTGTTGACTAGCGCGCGTTTAAGTACATCTTTCTTCCAAGGTGTGTTCCAATATTGCGATAGCATTTGGAAACAAGCAAGTGTGGCGTCAACTGGTCCTCGACCATGAACGTAGGGATATTTGGTTTGTTGCTTGTTGGTTGATTCTACTACTTCTGGTTTTTCGGGTGCGAATGGTACACTATCATTATGATTAGAATTAGTTGTTATTTCTTCAGTATTTGTAGTTGTATCTTGCTCAAATGATAATGTATGGTCAGCAAACCCGATGAGGCGTACTCCCTTACCAGTAGATTGAATATCATTCCCAGTCGAAGGATTAATAATACTACTAACAGGATAGTTACTACCATCACTGCTAACGAACCATAGTAAATTGGGGTCGATTTGATTTAGTGGGGTTTTACCAGGTGGTAAGTTTAAAATATTAGCATAATTTAATGCTCGAATTGCTAATTCTTTTAAGTCATCAACAACCTTACCTCGACGATTAAGTTCGGCACCTATTAAGTCGTATATTTCAATTAAATTTATAGAGTGACGAAAATATGTAGCGATGTCAGGTTGTTTATTTAATAATTCTAGAAAGTCAGATACTTTAAAAGTTAAACAAACTGATTCGACTGATGCAATAACAGTTTCACATGGTACATTTCTGATAATACTAGTGGCGCCGATAATAGCACCCGCTTCGAGTCGAGACAATGTTTGTGGCGCCTCTATGCTGGGTTGATATCCCAGTAACCGTGCTTGTCCTGAGTAGATAATATAAATGTTAGCAGGCAGGTTATCTTTGACTAAAATTGCCTGACCCATTCGGTAACGTAATGGCTCAATAAAATTTACAATTAGCTCAATTACCGTTGGAGAGAGCTTGTCAAACGGTGGGGTTTTAGCTAGGAATTGATAATAAATATTTATACTAGTAGTCATGACATTGCTAGGGCTGGCGTAGATGATGGGATAGCGAGATTGTCACCAACTAAAGAAATTGGCGTGTTTTTAATTTCTTCTGCCAACCACTGTTCAAATAAATGATTAAGCAACATGACACGTGTCGTATCATCTAACTGTGCTGGAATTAATTTTTCAAGGCGTACAATTACGTACCAGTTTTCCAGTTTCATTGGTGGTAAAACTTGTCCTGGTTTTGATGTACCCAATTTCTGTGCTATGGCTGGATGGGCTTGGGATATAGGAACAGGACCAATCAACCCACCAGTTTGTGCTTCGGCGCCTTGTGAATACTCTTTTGCACAATCAGCGAACGTAGCATCACCATCTTGGATGCGGAAGAATAATTCCTGTGCAATCTCGGAGTTGTCAGTACGGAGGAGGGAATAAACAACTTTATCAAGCTGGGATTTACACTGAAGAAAATATTGTTCAAGTTTGTTACCCCATGTGGCGATTTTGAATTTTTCTACCCGCAGTTCCCTTGTAGCTATGGCTTCAAATTGTTGCTCAGTTATACACAGTTGTTTTTGTGCTGCTGTTATAGCATATGACGTTGTAAGCTTGTTATGTTGAAAAAATTGCTCTATTGTTGTGGCTTTCTCGGAAGAAGTTAGTTCAACATTAGCAATGGCTTTGTTAACGATTAATTCGCGTTGAAACTGTGACAATAGTTGGTACTCCGCCAGCAGAGTTAATGCCTCTGCGGCTGTTATTGTTTGGTTGCCAAGTTGGATGTGTGCCATAGCAATAAACTTCGGTAGAAAAAAGCAGCCTGAAAAAGGTCGTGTTGTTTTAAATACAAACTCCCTGCTTAAGGATTGCTTAGTAATTGTAATGATGGCAACCTTGAGGATACTTAAAAGCAGTGCTATTTATCAAAATCTTGGTACGTGGGAATACGGTAGCACAGTGATGGTGACTCAAAACACGGGTACTATCTGCGCTTACGGCAGTCGAGATTCTTGGAGTCGGTATTTTCATTACCCCACTGCCTTTTAATATTTATGAAAGCTTTTAGATTTAAGATTTGAGAAAATTTAAAATATTATTAGCAATATATCTTGCGTATGTTTTTGACAGAGGATAATCTTGGGTAAAAGGTACTTTTTGATTACCAGTTAAAATCAATACTAATCTATACCTGTTACTGGGAGAATTAACTTTTATGTGTCTAGTTGTGTTCTCTTCTACATTTATGTCTAAAATCTCACTCCAAGAATATTGAATAATTGTAGTACCAAAAATATTCTTATTTTCTATCAATACTGTCTGAAAATTTTTGTCAAAGCTATAAATCACTACTTTGGTGATAAATTTCCAGTATATACCAATTATAATAAAAGAAGAAAGAAATATTCTTGGAAATGCAAGGTAGGTTTGTCCTTCATATCTTACTGATAGATGCTCTTGATTTGGATTGTCAATGAAATTATTGATTTTAGATGTAATAGCTTGGCTTAATTTGTAATTACCATCTAAGTTAGGAAGAAGAGAGAACAAATCACTTCTTGTAACAATTAAAATTTTGTATAAAGGATGACCTTTGGGACGCACTTCAATTAATTTAGCTTCTATTGGATTTGATATATTAATACTTGATTTGTTGCTCAAAGTAGCAAAACGTTCTAGTTGACAATTTATAATATTATTTTTATTCCTGTTGCACGTCAGGTTAGCTGATGTAAAAATTCTTGATTCTAGTAGGAATAGAGTAACTAAGCTACCCACGATTATGAAGTCACTTGCAAACTTGCACAAAGGCAAATACTCAATTTTAAAAAAGTTACGTGTCTTTTGAACAATTTTCATTTTTTATTGGTTATAATCTAGTAATTTATAAATTATTATGCAAAAATATCCTAATAATGATAGTAAAAAAGGTAGGGTATTAAACTAGGGTGTTGACTTTAAGAGTTTTTGGGCAATTTTTACCCATGCATAATACGTGTTTCATAACAAAGCCTCTAAAGGCTTGTATAATAAGGATTATAGAGCTTTTATTTTAGACACAAAAACTGTATGAACTTTTGGGCACCCGTTTCCCACAAAGTCAACACCCTAGTATTAAACCCTACAAAAAAGAGGTTTAAAATCAATTTCTTCCAATTTCGGTCTAAACTTCTTTCTTCACGTATAAATATTTAATTAACACCTGTAGTCAACAAGTGATGTTTTCAAGCACGGATTAGGCGGCTTTTATCTTGGTGAACTTCAGCATCAATTTAAGTGAGAATATTACAAAAGCAACATTACTAAATTCAGTAAACCCATAGTTTTTTTTAATTAGTGTTTTCAATTAACTAGTTAGCTGCATTTATATCAAGTGGTACATTAATAATAGCATCAGTCCAATCAATATTTGTAATATTAGCATTCTGAAAATCTGCATGTTTTATTACTGCTCTTGCAAAACAAACGTTATTTAAATTTGCATTATTGAAACATGTATAACTATTTTTATATAAAACTTGTTTGATTTTTTTAAAGCAATATAGTAATACAAATAAGCAGATAAATAACATACTTGATGAAAATAATATAGATGTAAGCTCCTGGTTATTAAAAGAAATTATAATATTCCGCGTGAATATGACTAAGCACAAAATACTTATAATCAAAGAAATTAAAAAAGCTCCTATTTTTTGACTTAAATCGGAGTCATCAAAAGAAACACCTAGGCTTGAACCGCTTAAAGCAACAATGAAACTTATGAAGCATGAAAAACCGATAGAAGAAAAAAATAGATTAATAAGTTTTTCATCACTTACACCGATTTGCGAACATTCAAAGCTAGCTCCTTCTAAGGAAGAATCTGTAAAGTTACAGCCTCGGATATCAGCACCATAAAAAATAGCATTTTTTAAGGTAGCTCTACTAAATTTAGCGCCTTGTAAGTTAGAAAAACCAAAGTTAGCACCAGTTAAATCTTGACCCTCAAAATCACAAAAACGTAAATCCTTATTTGTATAATTTCCTTGATTGTCTGTAGACATAAAAAAGTAATAAAGGTTGACTGTAAGTAATTTTTACTTTCCCTGCAATATCATCGCTGAAATTCTTAATTTTTAATTCAAAGGTTTGAAAATGTGAACTGTTACGATTGTAGGTCAATTTATGATTTGGCGCGAAACATAAATTTTAATAAATCACTAAAATTTACAAATTATACATTCGCGTACTTAATTAAATCAAATTTTAGCTAGAAGGCAGAAGTACGAGGGCAGAGGGCAGAAGGAAAGAAGGAATCTGACAAGAAGCCTCGTACTTCTCGATGCGTGCGAGGGAGCAAAGGGTTTAAGCCCCCCCTGCCATAATCTTCGATTTAGCAGCTTACAATTGGTGGTGAGTCGAAGCCCCCACCATATTGCATACCTTCTGCCCTCTGCCTTCATCACTTACCTGTTGAACAAGCCTCTTTTTATCTCATTGAATTTATTTTTAACATTTGTTCCCACCGTTATTGCACCATCTCTTACTCGGCTTGGGATTGGTATAGATAATCCAACGTAAGCACCGAAACCTGCATCAGGTTTATCTCCTCCTGGAGGAGCAGCCTGAGAAATAACTCCTTGTCCAAACCCTATTGTATAGTATGCTGAAGTTAAACCATTAGCTTGTCCTCCGATAAACGCGAACTCTCCAGTAAAAGTTTGAGGACCTATTCCAACAATACTAGGAGATTTTAACACAGTCTTTGCCAAAGGAATTTGAAACTGATTTTGTCCATTAGATTGACCAATACCGGAACCTACAATTATCCATGAACCAGAGTATTCAGGAATAGTTTGCGATGTAGCATTAAGGTAGCCAACACCTCCTATTGTTATGGCTGGAAGATCAAAATAACCAAAAACACCTTCCCAATATCTATCTTTCTCGAAAAGCAATGCCGCAGCTCCTTGAAATATTAGTCCGGTGCCTAATGTCGCCAGTATGTCTAAAATACTCAACACTGCTCCGAACTCTGCTGCACTGGTGATCGCCCCGCTTGGGTCTATATAAGTAATTGGATTATCATTACCATAAATGTATCGATGTCTTGTCATCGGCTGCTCCGTGAAACCCTCAAATGGGTCAACAGAAGCAAAGCGACCTTGATTTTGGTTGTAATATCTAGCCCGTAGGTACTGCATACCTAAGTTGCTATCAATCTGCTCGCCTCGGTACAGGTAATTGTTCTGGGTGCTACCAGTAGATTGTAGCAAGTTGCCGTAAGCATCATAGTTATAAGTATCAGTTACTACACCTGCTGCGTTACTAAGTTGGCGAACGCCACTGTGCCTATCATATAGATAGAAGTTAGAATTACTACCTCTTGAAAGAGAAATCAAATCAAGCCCGTGTACGTATGTAGCTTGAGTTTGTCCAGATGGAGTGTATTCAGACACTACTTCAGCGTACTGACGGTTAGTATCGACCAAATAGCGAGTTTCTTGACCATCAACAATTGCAGCAACTCGATTGCCATCAGCATCATACTTGTAACCCAATTGGCGCGTTACATTACCGTTGGTAATATTCGCTCCAATTAAGCGGTTTTCTGAATCCCAATCGTACACTACTTGCTGTCCTGGAGCTACTTCGCCCGTAACATTGCCGTTGTTGTCGTAATTATAGGTAGTTGTAACTCCGGCTATAGTTTCGGTTCTTAAACGGTCGTTAATGTCGTAAACATAAGTTGTTTCTCCTTGTAGAGAATCCCTACGGGTGAGACGATTGCCAACGTTATCATAGACGTACTCAATTATACGGTTGCCATTTACAGGGTCGGTGATAGTCTCTAAAGTTAAGCGATTGAGTTCATCGTAGTCAAACTCTACCTTACGACCGCCCAGTTCTTCAACTAACTTAGTATTACCTACTTTGTCGTAAGTGTAAGTGTATTTAGCAATCAAGTTATTATTTCTGTCCTTGGTTTCCAATACCTCTAATTGGTTGAGTTTATTATATTTGTAGTTTTGAGTATTACCATTGGGTAATGTTACCTTCTCAAGATTGCCTACAGCATTGTAGTTGTAGCTAGTTTCGCCGTTGAAGGCAATTACTTTTTCAAGCTGACCTAAGCTATTGTATTGGTAATTAGTCGTACCATCCGATGTAGTAAGGCTTGCTAGTTTTCCGGTCACTGAGTCGTATGTGTAAGAGATATCCTTGTTGTCAGGATTAGTAACCTTAATTATTCGTCCTTGTATATCGTAGTCATAGTCAGTAATACCGAGACTATCTTTAACAGTATCGCGCTTACCAGCAGCAGTATAAGTAAATTCAACTAACCTGTTATTTTCATTGAGGAATTGTTTGCTAATCAGGCGATTGTTCAAGTCGTAGTCGTACTTAATCTTGTCACCATTAAAGTCAGTAGTTTCAATCACATTACCCACTTTGTTATAGACAGTAGTGGAACGCTGCAACATTGGACGTACAACCGCAGTTCGACGACCTAACCCGTCGTATTCAAATCGAGTAATATTGTTGTTAGCATCCTTTTGGTAAACTAAATTGCCAGCTTCGTCGTATTGGTACTCAGTACGATTTTGTTTTGCGTCAATAACAAATCTTAGTTGGTCGAGTGCGTCGTATTCGTAGCGGGTGACGCGACCAAATTGGTCTGTTTGGGTTAGGACTTTACCAGCAGCGTTGTATGTAGTTTTAGTGCTTGTATTATCCACGTAAATCATCTCAACCAATCTATCTAGTCCGTCATAAACGAATTTTGTAGTACGGTTGAGAGCATCTGTTGTGGATACTTTACGTCCAGCTTTGTCGTACACAGTTGAAGTTTCGTAAACTTGACCGTTTTTAATGTTGCGGGTCAATCTCATATCACCAGCAGCATCGTATTCAAACTCGGTTCTAATACCGTCTTTGATAAGAGCTTTCATCTGACCCGCTTTGTTGTACTCCACAGTGATGCGTGGGTTATCTGTTAGGTTATTTGGCGTTGCATCTGGCAAAATCATACCAGTAGGACGGTTGAGCGGGTCGTAAGTATAACTAGTAGTACGTCCATCTTGGTCTGTGATAGCCGTGCGATTACCTGCTGCGTCGTAGTCATATTTGATTCTCGGATTGTCGAGCAAATTATCTGGAGTATTGTCCGGTAGAATCATTTCGGTCATTTGATTTTTCTCGTTGTAGCGCATGTTTGTGCGACGACCGAGAGCATCAATAACCAGTATTTGATTCCCATTGACATCGTAATCGTACTGTGTTAAAGCATTTTCCGCATCTAAGACAGTTTTGACTTTACCACTGCGGTCGTATGTTTGGGTTGTGACTAAAGTACGCACTCCAGTTGGTGTGGTAAGTTTTCTGGTTTCTGTTTCTTGATTACCGTTTAAATCATAGGTATAGGTTATTACGTTACTAAGAGCATCAGTCTTCTTAGCACGGTTGCCAAAACTATCGTATTCAAACGTGGTAATATCGTTTAGACCTTCGGTAATAGTCCAAGGATTGCCGTTCGCGTAGTAGTTGTATGTAGTTTTGTTACCAGTTGCATCGGTTTTGGATGTTACATTACCCCGACTATCGTAGGTATAAGTTGTTGTATGACCGAGTGCGTTGGTGCTGGTTAAAAGCTTACTAAGAGAGTTATAGGTGTATATTTCTGTTTGGCTTAGAGGATTGGTTCGAGTTAGTTGGTTTCCTTTGCTGTCATAGGTGTAAGTGGTAGTATAGCCATCTGATCCACTTTCGTCAGTAATAATTGTCTCAGTTTTAAGGTTGTTATCGTCATCGTAAGTTCGTTTGGTTACTTTGCCTACGGGGTCAATTTCTTGGAGAATGTTACCGCGTTCATCGTAGATGTAAACAGTTTCGTAGTCGCGCGCGTCTTTAACAATTTGTCTAGAAGTATTGGTGTCATAGGTCATCTCAACTTTCTTACCATTGACATCAAATATTTCCTTTAACCGTCCTGTTATGTCGTCATACTCATTACGTACACCAGTTCTACCAAGTGGGTCAATAATCTTATCAAGATAATGAGGACGTTGGGTGTTATACTCCATGCGTGTGACATTACCTTCGCGGTCGGTAACGCTAACTAAATCCCCCTTTGTATCATAGTCATACTTAATCAAATACCCCATAGGGTCTAGTACAGCAGTAATACGTTCTGCAGTATCGCGCTCAAACGTAATTTGTTTACCAGTTGAACTAGTAATACCCGCATCTGTGTAGGTAAGTTTATTACCATTGGTATCAGTAACGGTCAACAAATCGCCTGTTCGCGCGTCAATCTCGTAAACAATTCCTTCTTTAGTCGTTAGTACATAGACAGTACCAAAGTTGATATCCGCAGGGTTGTAAGGCACACCAGCAGCATCAAAACCAACGTACTCGTTACTACCCGCGCGCTTGATAATTTTTGTATCCTTCACTGTTAAGGTACTCGTACCTCCTTTATCTGCAACGAATGCAGGATGATAAACAAGCGCATCGGCGTTACCGCTAATACCAGCAGCGATTCTAAATATCCGGTCAAGGGTTGGTCTAAATGTAAATGCTTCTCGCTTACCACCTGGTAATGTAATGTATACTTTAGTACCATCCTTGAACGCGCGTTGATACCCTAAAATATCATCTTCTTCGGTGGGTTTACCAAGACTGGTACGCAAGTCAGTATCCCTAAACTCCATCCTCCAACCATAACCAAAGTCATCACGAGTATTGGATGTGAGCGTATCGTAAGTACGTGTGAGGGTAATTGGTATACCAGTAACAGGAACTGTGAGGTCAGTAAAGCTTAACCTGAAGTTACCCAGCTTCAAATCGCCTGTAACATCAACCGTCTGGTCAGTGTAGCTAATATTATCACCACTATCTGCAACCTCAAGACGCACAACATAGGTATCATTTTGTAATAGCGATGGGTCAAGTGTACCGAGTATGCCATTAGTTATTGCAGTTGGGTTATTAACACGCTTAATTTCTGTAAATTCATCGCTATCACCATCATCATCAACAGCCCATACAGGCGCCACTAACAACCTGTAGTAACTTAAAGTACCATCATCAGAAATACTACCGCGTATAGAAGTAGGCGCCGTGATAAATCCATCTGAGACTGTTAAAGGTTGAAGGGTTACAGTTGGTGGATTGACATTACTGGGGTCAATGACCGTGACATCAAAAGTTTCTTGTTTGGTGTTACCGCTTGTATCAGTAGCAATTGCTACTGCACTAATTGTACCACTGCGTGATGCCTTAACTGTAACAATACCGTTTGCATCAAGTATTACTGGTGTACCATCAACTAATAACTGCAAGCTAGCAAGTTTGACATTATCTGTAGCGCGCGCTTGGAATGTAATATCATCACCTAAATTGGCAGTATTATTGAGGGCAATTAATCGAACGAGAGGCGCCATCGTATCCCGCGCGACAGTTAGGTTAATCTCTTGGTTTGCGCTACCACCATTACCATCATTGACCGTAACATTAATTGCATGATTACCAGCATTACTGATAGTAGGCGCCCATCTTAACCGACCCAATGCATCAACAGTTATACCTTTATCACTTGATATTGAGTCTAGGCTGTAAGTTAAGTTGTCACCATCAGCATCTATTGCTTTAACATCGTATGCATAAGTACTATCAGGTGTTACAGTAGTTGGAGCAGTGGAATTAATTACAGGATTACTATTATTACGCGCGGTAAGGGTAAATCTTTGTGCGGCACCCAGTCCACCCTTATCAACGGCGCCAACTACAATTTGATAAAGTCCTGCAATTGGATTCTCCCAAGTTAATAAACCAGTGGTGGAGTTAATTCGGACATCAATATTATCTGGTTTTGATAATATTTGATACGTCAGTGTATCACCAGCATCTTTATCAGTAGCTATAACTTGATAGCTATAAGGACTGCCAACGGTTGCAACAAATTTTGGTGTCGAGGTAATAGCTGGAGCATTATTTATCGCTGTTGTACCCACTTCTATAGTAAAGGTTTGTGTCGAAGTGGCGCCCTGACTATCACGAGCTATCACTTCAACTGTGTGGGAACCAATTTGATTAGATAATGGTTTCCATTCAACTTTACCCTCGTCTGTTATGGTCATCCCAATTGGGCGCCGACCTAAGCTATAAGTAAGTTCGTCATTTTCTACGTCAGTGGCAACTACGTTGTAGGTATAAACTTGGTTTTGTGCAGCAATTGTTACCGGAGTAGAAACAATTGCGGGTGGTGTGTTAGTACCGCGCGCTGTGAGAGTGAATTCTTGACCGACATAGGCGCCATAAGCATCGGTAGCACGTACTAATACTGTGTGTTCACCAATTTGTGTAGATAATGGTTGCCATCTCAAGGCACCAGTAATAGCATCTATTACCATGCCATCGGGCGCATTATCAAGACTCCATAACAACAAGTCGTTATCGGGGTCAGTACCTATTAAATTATACTCGTATGTTCGCTCTAAATTAGTTACGAGATTAGGAGTTGAGGTAATAGTTGGTGCGTTATTTGCAGCAAAGTTTGTAACGTTAAGGGTAAAGCTTTGGTTGGTAATTAAAGCACCATCAGATACATCTAAACTGACTGTGTAATTACCAAATTGTGCTGCGGTGGGAGTCCAAGATATAAACCCATCTTGGGTAATTTCCATACCAGTTGGTTTGGTAGCCAAACTGTATGTAAGAGCATCACCATCAACATCGTTTGCTTCTACTTTATAGAAGTAGGTGTTACCTTGCCTTACAACAGTACGGGGAGTGGAGGTAATATCTGGTGCGGTGTTAGGTAAGTTGGCGCCAACAACTACACTTACTCGTTGTAACGCTTCCCCACCTTTTCCATCGGTTACTTTGATGGTAAATTCTTGATTGCCAAGTTGTGTGCTATTTGGTGTCCAGGTAACTAAACCTGTGTTGGTAATATTAACACCTAGTGATGCTCCTTCTGTTAGTGAGTAAACCAAAGCATCACCATCAGTATTTAACGCTGTTGCTTGGTAACGGAATGTTTTATCTACCTGTGCTTTGTTAATTTTAGGCGCCGATGTAAATACTGGTGCAATATTATCAGGAAGTAGTTCGACATTAATATATTGCAGTGCTTGTCCACCCTTGCCATCACGCACCCGTAAACCAACATTTAATTCAACGGTGTTGCGCGCGAACTCTCCACGACCAAGTGCTGTGAGACGTTCTCTTTCTGCAAATAATTCAGTGTAATACTGTTCGATAATTTGCTTAGTGGGAGACCAAACGACTGTACCAGCAGTCCTATCTAAAGTCATACCGGGGGGCGCCAGTATTAAGTCATAATTCAATGGGTCAGCATTGGCATCTGTTGCTAACGCGCGGTAAATTAAGTTTTCTCCTGCTTTTACCCTGTACTTATCAGGTGTGGTAACAAATATTGGGTCAACATTAACTGGTTCACTGACTTTACCAATACCTGCTAAGTGTCGATAATCTTCTCCACCGACGGTAATTGTATCAATAAAGGCGCCGAAGAGTGGAGTGGTTAAATTATAACCAGCAGGTACGACCGTTCGTACTGTGTAAGTACCGGGTAGCAAATCATCGAAGGTGTAATTGTATTTGTTTGTACCTAATATTGAGACTTCATTATTTTTCTTAGTGATGCGACTTGGTTCATTTTTATCAAGAACACCATTATTATTCAGGTCGAGGTAAACAGTGACATTTTCTTTTAATGGTTCAATCGCGTAGCGGTCATCAAAACCGGAGAAAATGCTAATTAGCCTGTTAAAATCGGTAATTTGTTCAGCGTTGGGGTCAATCTTCTTAATTGTTTCAATTGTTGAGTATAAACCAACACCGAATGCTGTGACGTTACCACCTTTTGCTTTAATATCTGCCACCACTGTGGAGGCAACAGTTGGATCAAGAGGACCATAACCATCCGACATGAAGATGAGGTTGGGGTCTCCTGGTAATGCGTCGAACAAGCTGTCAATTGTTTGTAGGGCAGTAGTAAAGTTGTTACTACCATCTGGACGGTAAGAAGCTAGGATTTCTCGAATATCCGCAATACCGTTATTATTCGTATCAGCAGTGGCAGTGGTATAAATTTGCAGTCCTGGTGTTGCATTATCCATATCTTGGATAACGGCATTAAATTTGTGCGGAATAATACCAAATTTCACTTTGTCACCCGCACCTTGAGCAATGACTGCATCAACCATTGCTTCAACTGCGGCAACTTGGGCATCAAGAACAGTCTTAACGTTAGGGTTACTTTCGTCACCAAAGAACGGTGCTGCGGTACTGCCTGATACGTCGATGGCAAATACTATTGCTGGGTTGTCTCCCTTGACTAACTTCGAGTCGAGTAAACCATTACCGTTGAGGTCGTCAAATACGGCGCCTTGGATTTTACCTAAGTTGCCATACACATCAACTGCAAAGGTTTGAATATCTTTACCACCGCGACGGTCAGATACTTCTACCTTAAAATTAACTTGGCTACCAGGTGTGATATTTGCTTCCGGGAACCATAATAGTTCCCCTGTTTCATTATCAATTAAGGCGCCGAGTGGTGCATCAAGTAAACGGTAAACTAATGGGTCATTGTCTGGGTCAACACCTGTAAGTTTGTACTGATAAACTTTATCTGCAAGAGAAAACTTGGTTTTGGCAGTGCTTGTAATTACTGGGTTACTGTTAGTTGGGTCAGCCCAAAGTTTAATGTTGTATTCTTGAATTGATTCGGCGCCTAGCGAATCTTTTGCTGATAATTTAACGTTAAATATACCTTGTGAATCAGTATTATTATTACTTTCAAGACCATTGCCAGGTGTAATTACATCACGTATTGGTTCGGAGTGACGTAAAACTCTGAAGTTATAATCGACTTTTTCGGTACTATTCCCACCTTGAATTTCTAGGTAATATTCAAGAGTTTCTGGGATAATGATTTCGGCATCAAACAAGAGTTCATTATCAAAGAGTGGGTCAGTACCATGACCATAAAGTTTCCAGCGATACCAGTAAGTATCGCTTGGAGTATTAGAGGAGATGTTATCAAAATAGAGACGTTCCCCTTTGGTTGCTTGTAGCTTATAAATTTTACTAGTTTGCCCGTTATCAAGAGAACCACTAACAGGTAAACTATAAGCTATTGATTGGGATGTACTGGAGTCGAGTAATTGGAACGAATAATCGCGCTCCGTTGATATGTCATCGTTTTTGACAACGAGATAGTGTAAACCAGTAGTAGTTAAAGTTAATGGTGCGCTATCACCATCCCATCTAAAATTACCACGCTCGAAATATTTGTTACCGTGAGCATCGTATAAAGTGGCAGTAACACTCTCACCAACCATTGCGTTAAATAGAACTTTCTGTCCCTGTACGCCATCAAAGGTGTAAACTTTACCTTGTCCTGCATTCAATGTGCCATCATCAACACCACCTATTTCTAGATAGTTTAGATTTGGTGAACGTAAAGTTCTTGGTAGTTCTAGTAAGTTGAATTTATAGGCGCCTGTTGTGTCGCCGTAGTAACCATATACTTGTACCTTGTAATTACCACTTTGTTCTAGTACGATTGGCGTCGTATCTTCATAAGTTACATGGTTATCAAAAACATACGTACCATCTGGGTTAAGCAACCTTGCCCGAATAAAGTAGTTATTTGATAGAGAACCAAATTGCCCATCAAATATGATTTGTGTACCCGCATTTGCAGTAAATTGATAATCAATTACCTCGTTTGCATTCAACGTTCCTGACTGTACTAATCCAATCCCATTATTAGTAATAGGTGCGGTGCTCGTGTCGGTGACAGTGAATTTGTAATTAACAGGTGTATCACTATTACCAATAATTGCTAAGGTATATAAACCAGCGGCGCCTAACGTAACGTTAAAATCTGGATTATTAATATCTGGTGTTCTGATAGCTTGACCACTGGGGTCATATAATATCCAGTTGGCGCCGTTCCAAATATCTGCATCTAGGTTAAAGTTGAGGCGTTGTCCTGACTTCCCATTAAACTTGTAGAGGTTTACTTGATTACCAGGATTTATACTGCCCTGATTAAAATCAGTAGCTCCAAACTTGACTTGAAGTGCAGAATTGTGGTCGAGTAATCTGAAACCATAATCACCAACTGTTGCACCTTCACCATCAATTACCAAACGATAGGCGCCTGTTTCTCCTAAATTAAATGCTCCCCGATCAGTTAAGGTATCCTTATCTACAATTGTTACGCCACTGGGAGAAATTAAACGAGCTTTTATGCTACTAGTTCCAGCGATGGCATCAAAGAACAGTTGCTGTCCAGCAGTGCCATTGAAGGTATAGGTATCATTTTCTCCACGTTTTGAAATGCTACCACGTGTTGTAGAGTTGAGAGTTAAAGGAGAATTACCAGATATTGGCTTTGTAACATGGATAGTGTAATTTTCATTTCCTTGCCCACTACCATACATCGCTAGTATATACTCGCCCGTTGTAGGTAATGCTAATTCGCCATCATGTGCTGTATGGTTTCCAGTAACAACTTGTCCACCCGGACTATACAAAGTCCAGTAGTCCCTATAGTTGCCATCAATATTGTCAATGTATATATATTCTCCTGCCGTAGCACTGAAGCGATATACATCGGTTTCTCTACTCAACGTACCAAAACTTTGAGTTATATCAGTATCTATTATTAAAGGAGTAGAGGTAGATATGTTTAGCAGGCGGAAGCTATAATCACCAGTTGAATCTCCATTACCATCAATGATTAGGCGAAAGCTTCCCGTCTCGTTGAGGATGAGTCCAGGGTACACTCCATAGTAGCCTATGATAGTTTCAGAACCCCTATCATCTTGTACGCGACCGGAGTATATTTCCTTACCGCTAGGGCTAATAATCCTGACAGTAAAGTTGGGGTCATTAGCATTAAGAGCATCAAAGTACAGTTGTTGTCCAACGGTGCCATCAAACGTGTAAGTATCATTTTCCCCTGGTTCGCCGATGCTGCTCGATATTTGCTCGTTGAAATTGAGTGTCTTTGTCTCAAAATCTGGCGTGACTAAATGGTACGTGTAATTTGTACTACCATTGCCACTACCGTACATAGCAAACATGTACTCACCCGTTGCAGGCAATGCTAGTTCTGAGTCATAAGAAGTTAGATTATAAGTAACAATTTCTCCTCCTGGTCCATATAGTGTCCAGTAGTCATGATAGTTACCACCAATCATGTCAATGTAGATGTACTGTCCAGCGGTGCCAGTAAAGGTGTACAAGTCAGTTTCTTTACCCGACGCGCCAAAATCACCCGTTATATCTCTATCTAATAACTCCGGAACGCTGACTTCTGGTTTTGTTAACAAGCGGAAATTGTAGGCGCCTGTTGTATCACCATTACCATCAATTATGAGGCGATATCTTCCTGTTTCGGTAAGAACAAATCCAGGGTATACCCCATAGTAATCTGCGGTGGTTTCGGGTCCTCGGTTGCTCTCCAAAGGACCGCGATAAACTTCATTACCACTTGAGTTAAACAACCTAACTGTGATATTAGTGGTGTTGGTATTAAGCGCATCAAAGTATAACTGCTGCCCTACATTATTATTGTCGAAGTAATAAGTGTCGTTTTCTCCAGGTTTGCTGATTGCTTCAAGTACAGATTTGTTGAATTCAAGTTGTGTTTCTTTAAATTCTGGCGTGACTATACGCAATTTGTAATTTTGATTTGTGGCACCCTTTCCTTGTATCACTAGCAAGTATTCACCCGTACCAGTCAAAGCAAATTCGTTGTCATTATAAATTTCGTTAGAACTAAAAGCTTTTCCATCTGGTTTGTAGAGAATCCATTTATTGGGGTATTCACCACTAGTCGTATCGAAATATAGGTATTGACCAGCTGTACCAGTAAAACGGTATAAATGACTATCAACACCACCGAGAGCAAAAGTACCTTCAATATTTTTATCTTCTTCGTTATTTAGGTCAATTAGTTTGGCATCCGCTTTATCTAATAAACGGAAACTGTAATCACCAATAGCTTCACCATTACCATCAATAACTATACGATATTCTCCCGATTCGGTGAGGGTAAATCCAGGGTACACACTATAGTAGTCACTGTAAGTTTCCGTATCTCGGTCGTTTTGTACGGGACCTGCGTATAACTGTTTGCCAGTGGGAGTGAATACTCTAACGGTAAAGTTAGGGTCGTTGGTATTGAGTGCATCAAAGAATAATTGCTGTCCAACAGTACCATTGAAAGTATAGGTGTCGTTTTCTCCTTTTTCAGTAATGGCGCCGTATTGTATGTCGCCAAAAGTTTCATTTATATCAATTAGTGGTTCAGTGGTAAAGTTAGGCGTAACGATGCGGAATTTGTAGCTGCTATCAATGGCGCCATTACCTTGCATTGCTAAAATATACTCACCAGTTGCGCTGAGTTGAACTTCACCATCGGTAGGTAAATCACCACCTGCAATTATTTGCCCTCCTGTTCCGTAAAGAGTCCACTTAGTTGCAGTTTCACCTTGCTGTTGGTCAATAAAAATATATTGACCTGCCGTGCCATTGAAGCGATATAGCTTAGTTTCAAAGTCACCATTAACTTCGGGACTAGGTACATCGGAATCTAACTTAATTGGGGTAGTGACATTTTGATTACTCGCATCCAATAAACGGAAAAGAACGCTAGTTGGTGTTCCAGTATTACTTGAAAATACTAAATAGTAGTCACCGGCTTCTGCTAGCGTCATTCCGCTTTCAATACCACGGTCAGATTGAGCAGCAATATTGAAAATTTCCCGTCCACCAGGGCTAAATAACCTAACACTAACTCCAGGGTCATTATTATTAAGCGCATCATAGAAGAGTTTTTGACCAATTCTTCCAGTAAATTTATAGGCTTTTGTCTCCCAGCTTGAATTTAACTCAAGTGTGGTGGTTGTATTAAAATTCAACGATTCAGAAGCATCTAGGTCAATTAGAGAGAAACTGTAATCACCCGAACCGGATACAGTTAGGGTGTATGTATCATCATTATCAATCTGAATTAGACCAGTATCAAAAGAAGCATCATGACCTGGTAGTATCCTGGTATCGCCATTGCTATCTGCAATGCGAACTGCAACCGGATAGTAGTAGGTAGGTGCTATTTGACTATCAAAGTAGAATTTCGTACCTGAAGCTGCTGTAAAGGTATAGCTTGAAGAGTTTGCTTCAGTTACACTACCATTCTTTAAAGAGCCAAACCCTGTATTAAAAACAGTTGGCGAATTTTGACTCGATACAAATATGTCAAAATTAATTGCAGTCTCGCTATTATTACGTATTGCTAGTGTATAAATACCAGTAGCTGGTAAGAATACTTCAAAGTCATTATTAAGTGGTGTAGGCTGGTAGTTAGGACCTAATGTTATGCCACCATTGGGTGGTAAACCACCAGGAGTATAAAGTACCCACTCTGCATTTTCTACTGCTGTCAAACTATCTAATTTTAACCTTTGCCCTGCGGCGCCTGATATTCTATAAAGTTTGGTTTCTTTGGGGTTAATGCTGCCGTTATCGGGTGTTCCCAATGTCAAAGTTGGAGCAGTTGCTGTATCGATAAAACGGAATTTGTAGTCTCCAATTGCGTCTCCATAGCCATCAACAATTAAGCTATAATCGCCTGTCTCAAGAAGCACAATTGGTTGATTGTCAGCACCAGTATTACCGCTCCATACATCTTGACCACTGGGACTGACTAATTTGACTGTGATGTTACTGTTACCATTTTGAGCATCAAAGTATAAGCGTTGACCAACAGTGTTGACATTTATTGTGTAGGCATCTTGTTCACCAAGAACTCCAATACTACCATTAATTACGTTACCTATGTTTTGTATGACGGGTATGGTGGTTGAAGATATAACTTGAATTTGGTAATCAATTGGTGTTTCGCCACCGTCTCCACGTAGTACTATATAATATGTTCCATTACCTGGTAGTAATGCCTCAAAATCAGTGCTGAGTGGTAATGGTTCTACAATACGCTGGTTATCGGGTCCTATTAGCATCCAAGCAGCGTCAGGAGAGCTAAATTGACTGTCAAAATATAGACGTTCCCCAGCTGACCCAGTAAATTTATATGCTTTAACTGATGAACCAGGAGTAAGGGCGCCCAATATTGGTTGACTTGTGTTTAAATTGTTAGCATTCGCGATTGGTAAAATATCTGCGTTAGATAAAGAAGCAAAACGGAAATTATAGCTGCCTGTATTTTCGAGCGTTCCATCAACTATTAGTTGATAATTATTATCATTCAGCAACAGGACAGTACCAAACCTATTATCCCCAGCTATCGGGACATTAAACGCTTCATTGCCACCCGCACTCACCAAAGAAGCAGTAATGCCAGGACTCTCCTGCAATACGTCTATGAATATCCGCGTATCATTGGGAACATTCTTTAACTCATAAATATGCCGTTCACCTTTTTCAACTATTTCACTTGAAAAGTCAGAATTTAAATTCTTGGTTGTGTCGGTTTTAGTAAGGGGTGTAATTATTTTGAAATTGTAGTTAACTGGCTCTGAGTTATTGCCTGCAATCACTAGTATATAATCACCAGAGTACGGGAGCGTTATTTCAAAGTCAGTACCCACACCAAGAGAATAGGTATCCTTAATTATCTGATTATCAGATGTTATTACATACCAATTTGTATTTGCTCCATCTAGCAATGAGTCTAAATACAAACGCTCATCTTTGTTTCCTGTAAATTTATAAAAGTGTGTTTGATTACCAGGAGTTAGCGTTCCACTGATATCAATGTCTTTTTGTATTAAATTCGCTTGTCCAACATCAAGCAAGCTAAAGCTATAAGCGTCGGTATTTGCTCCATCGCTATCAATTACTAAACGGTAAGTACCTTCCTCTTTAAGGGTAAACGGACCAACATTGTTACGACTTAGGTCGTGCCCAAAAATAACCGTTCCACTCGGACTATACAAGTATGCTTTAGTCGTGTAGTAGCCACTATTTATAGCATCCAAATATAAACGCTGTCCTAATTGACCTGTAAAATTATATACGTGTACTTCGCCTTTTTCTTTGATGGCATCGCTAATAATATTAGGATTAGCATTGCTGCCCAAAGCTAAAGGTTTAGTAATTGTTTCAGGGGTAATGATTGTAAAAGAATAGTCAACGGCGCCACTCAATTCAGAATTGCCACGTATTGCTAAAATATACTCACCTGTTGAAGGTAAATCTATTTCAAACTCATTAAAGTTACCACTAGTGTTAGTTTCAATTCGCTCATTAGAAGCATTATACAGTACCCAATCTAAACCGCCTGAATTACTCAAAGAATCAAAGTAAAGTTTTTGACCTTTATTACCAGTAAAACGATATACGTTATCAGATGTACCTAGGTTAAGTTTGCCTTTAACAACATTATCAAAAGCTACAGCAGGCGCCAAGCTAGTATTGATAACGCTAAATGTATAAGTGCCAGTAAAATCACCAACAGCATCAACAACTACGCGGTAGTTACCATTTTCTAGTAAAGTTATTAATTGATTACTATCCCAGTTGAAATTAGCGCCATCTATTACTTTTATACCGCTGGGACTATAAACATCGAGGCGCCAGTTAGAAGCAACACCTGTATATTGTAATGGGTCAAAGTATATACGTTGTCCTTTGGTGCCACTAAAGGTAAATTCATCGTTTTCCCCAGGTACACCAATTCGTCCTAGAATAGTATCTCCCAAATTGAGTACTGGTGGTGCTGTCCACTCTGTTACACCAGTATTAGGATTAACTGTCATACCGTCTGGTCCAGTAATCAAGTTATAGGTGATTGGATTATTTTCATCTGGGTCAACAGCATCCGCATCGTATTTATATTCTTTGTTAATGTATGCATCAACAACAGGTGTGGAAGTAAATTGAGGTGGTCTATTTGGCGGCGCCTCTATAACAGATAATGTAAATACCTGTGTTTCTACTCCACCACGACCATCGCTTACTTCCAATACAATTGATTGATTACCTTTATTACTTGTTGTAGTATCCCAAGTAATCAACCCTGCTGTAGAAATGGACATTCCATCAGGCGCCGCTAATAATTTATAATTAAGCGCATCACCATTAAAATCTGTAGCTTTAACACTATATTTATACTGTTTTCCTGCAATAACTTCTGTGACAGGTTTTGATTCAATTACTGGCTTGATATTAAGCTGTGCTAGTACTACTATATCATAGTCAAACTGTACATCAAGAGGGTTGTAGAATACTAATGTACGTTCAAGCGTTTCTCCACTTTTATTTAATTTTCCACCCGTAACTAAGCTGGTAAAGTCATAATACGGAATACCATCTGGGGTAACGCCATCTGCACCACGCAGTATTACTGATGGATTAGTAATATTTTTAATAGCTACTAATAGTGGTGCATCGACGCTATATGTACCAATATTTTTGATGGAAATATCTGTATACAGCAATCCTGTATCTGAATTAAAGCTAGTGCGACCGTATTCAGCTACTAGACTATTTGATACATCAGTTAAAACATTGAAGTTTGGTAGAGAACCACCATGTATTTCAGGTGCAAATGTTGTTTGAGTTGGTGCATTTGTATTTGGTGGCGCCGCAGTTATGGCAAAGTCGGTTATCTTAACATTGGTGGTGGTATCACTATCGTTATTTACAAGACGGAAAATTAGGTTTGCATTTCCGGCTTTAACACCAGTTAAATTCAAACTAACTGTTTTGGTGGTACTATCATATGTGGCGCCTGCACCTAATACAGCATTCTCACCTTCAGTTAAATTGAAGAATGCGTCTCTTCTGGAGGCAATGGTATGGACAATAGAGTTTCCGTTTTCATCAACTAACGCAACTTCAAAAGCATCATTTATTGAGTCGGTGTCAACGTTATCAAAAATTGGGTCTATTTTGAAGCGAAGTATTGAAGGTGTAGTAGGAACAACTAGGGGAAACTTGCGTTCTGGACTAAAGTTGTTTTCTTCCCGCAAAGTTATTTGACTACCAATAACTATATTTTGGGTTGCTTTTAAACCACCACCATCAGTTGCTGTAATAGCAATGTTGAATAAACCAAGTTGCGAAGAATTTGGTGTTCCTGTAATTCTTGCAGTACCATCACCATTATCTATAAATGTCAACCAATTTGGCAATCCAGTTGCAGTTAACGCGCGCGTATCTCCTGCATCTGGGTCTGTGGTCGTGATATTGTAAGTAAATGTGGAGAAAGCTTCAATTGTTGTACTATTTGGTGTACTTGTAAATATTGGTGCTTCGTTAACGTTGGTAACGTTTATTGTCAATTCTTGGTCTTTACTTAAACCGTTTTTATCGGTACTACGAATAATAACAGTATGTTGCGCGCGTGTTTCAAAGTCGAGTAAATTACCATTGGCAACTTGTAACTGATTCCCAACAAGTTTGAATCGACCACCTGCATTATCTATTAATGTATAGCTATGGGTATCCCCTGTATCTGCGTCAACACTACTTAATTCCCCAATAAATGTACCAATAACACTATTTTCGGCAACACTATTATTTGTTAAATTTATTGCAGTTGGCGCCGAAAAACGATAAATAGTTGTAGAGAAGGTGTTCGTATTACCCGCAATATCAGTTGCACGCACTGTAAATACATTATCTCCACCAACAAGGTTTACTGAAGTGAAGCTATATTTACCTGTGTTGTCAGCGGTTGTTGTGGCGCCACTTTGTTCTAATATTAAAGTTGCACCTGGTTCGGTGATTCCAGAAAGCGTTATTTTATCGAATTTAGTTTTTCTATCACCCAATGTACCTGAATCAGATGCAGCATCTAAATTAAAGACAGGTTGAGTAACTTTAGTATCAAGCGTAAACGTAAAACTAAACGCTTGAGAGATATTACCATACTCATCAGTTGCAATTAAACGTAATGTATGGGCGCCATCTGGTAAACTACCACCATATATTGTTTCTAACTTTTGGAGGTTGAATGTAAAACTACCATCACTTCGCAGTTGTGACAGTACATCAATAAAATTCGCTTCAAGAGTATTATTGAATCCTGCTTTTAACGAATCAATAGAGCTTGTATCTGTAACAGTACCTGTAATTGTCGGGTCAAAGGTTATTTTATCAAGATTTGTGGTGCCACCAGGTGCAGTATCATTGGCAAGTCCAGCAGCAATTACAGGAGCAACTACATCATTATTAACTGTAACGTTATAAGCAACTCTCTTGATATTACCTGCGGTGTCAGTAACAGTTACAGTCAGGGTATGACTTCCAGGTGTTAAGTTAGTTAAATCAAGTTGTTGGTCAAATTCACCCGATGTGTTAAAAGCAAT